>CAURDG010000052.1:0-8719 GCA_963523555.1 uncultured Cardiobacterium sp. | reverse complement strand
TGCAGATGCGCCTTGCGCTCAACGTCATCGGCAATTGCCACCGCCAAGTCGGCCAGGCCGATACCCGCCGGGCCGTCATTGGCCAGCAGCAGCGTATCCGTGCCCAGACGATAACGGCCCGTGCGGGCGGGACGGGCGGCGCGGTCTTCGCCAAAACGCAGCGGTGGGGCGAGAAAAGCCCAATTCACCTCACGCTTCCTGCACAAATCGCGCCACAGATTCCGCTCCGCATCAGCGACGGCAAACAGCTGTAGCGGGAAATCGGGCGTATCGACCAGCGCCACACCATCCACCAGCAGACTGCCCGCACCGCCGATAACTAACAAATAAGGCACTTGTGCCGTCTGCGCGGCAGCCACAATTGCCGCATAAGCCGCCGTGAAATCGCGGGCAAAATGCGGATTATCCCAGCCGGGGCTGAACGCGCTGACTACGGCATCGAAGCCCGCCAATTGCGCAGCAAAATCTGCATCGTGCACATCGGCCCTGACTGCCTGCACATTCGGCGCGGCGAAGACCTTATCTGTGTGGCGCGCGAAGGCGGTGACGGCATGACCACGCGCGGCGAGTTCGCGCACCACGGCATCACCGACATAACCGGTGCCACCAATAACTGCGTATTTCATAAACACCTCGCTAAGTAACCAAATGAAGGAGCCCTTATTGTAGGCAGGGCTTGTTAGCATTGATAATGCCGCTTGCGCTTCACCCATTCCCAAGCGGAACTAAACAATGCACGAAAAAACCCTCTATCTCGGCTGCGACAGCAGCGAACACCGCCCCGGTAATAAATGCGTCCTCGAATCCTGGTTCGAAGAGACTCCCTACGGCATCGTCTTTGAAGACGACGGCGATACTGGTTACTTCTACGCCGCCCACGAAGAGCAAGGCATCCTTGACGCCTTGCACATCTACAACGTCGAAGACGTAACCGACCGCGACACTCCTTCAACTATCAGCCTCCTCTGGGACGAAACCTTCGACCTCGCCGCGCTGGAAATCAACGGCTACATTCATGCCGTTTTCGATTTCATCGCTCACGCGGGCTACTGCCGCAACGCCTTCCCCGAAGCCTATGGCGACTGGCTGCGTGAGCCAAACCGCCTTCTTGACGATGCCCTGCTCACCCGTCTGCTGACCCTGCACTGATGGACGATTTGCGCCCCCTGCTTGCCTTTGCCGCCGTCCTCGAACAGGGCAGCATGAACGCCGCTGCGCAAGTGCTGGGCATGAGCCCATCCGCCGTCAGCCAGCACATCAGCCGTCTCGAAAAACTGCACGGCGTCAAACTGCTGCACCGCAGCACACGGCACCTCGCCCCGACTGACGCGGGCAGCGCACTGGGTGAACACTGCCGCCGCCTGCTCGCCAGCGTGCAGGACGCCCGCCTGACGCTGACCAACCTGAAAACCGACATCGCCGGCGAGGTACGCCTTGCTGCGCCGACCGGCATGGCCGACGCGGACGTCTTCCAGCACGCCCTACGATGCATCCGCCGCGAGCATCCGGCGATACGCCTTGCCCTCTACTTCAACGAGGCGCTGGCCGACCTGCGCGACGGCAGTATCGACATTGCCCTGCGCGGCGGCGCACACGCGCTGGATGCGCCCGACCTCGTCGCCCGTCACCTCACCGACTGGCGCTGGCATATCTACGCCGCGCCAGCCTACCTGCGCGACGCACCCGCGATCACCCGCCCCGCCGACCTTGCCGCACACACCTGGATTTATTACGAACTGCCGCGCGGCGAACTGCGTCGCAATGGTGAACACCACCTGCTTAATATCGAAGGCGGTCTCTACTGCAACCGACTCGCTGCCGTGCGCCGCCTATGTGTGGCGGGGTTGGGGCTGGCACTGCTGGCCGACGGTGAAGCGGCAGACGCTGTGGCTGATGGCAGCTTGCGCGTCGTCCTGCCTGACTGGACGCTGCCGCCGCTCGCCATCTATGCCGTTACCCCGCACCGCGTACAAGCGGGGCGCGTCGCGGCGGTACTGCATATCCTGCGCGAGAGCTTTGCAAGGTAAGTACAACACCCCAGATTTACGTCGCTTGGCGAGCCTAGGGTTTACGCCGCTTGGCGACGAATGGCCAAGCAGGGGAATTCATCTTAGAAGGTATCGAGGTGCAGGCGGCCTTCTTTCGTCAGGCGGTCGCAGGTTTTTTCGCCGAGCAGCTGGTGCAGGGTATCCATTGTTCCCGCACCAACTTTGTCCGCGCTGCCGCAGATGTAGAGGATGGCGCCGGCATCCAGTTGGCTAAGCAGGCGCTCCTGCTGGGCTTCCAGGATGTGCTGCGCGTATTGCGGCGGGTTGCCCTGGCTATAAGTGCGGTCAAGCCAGGTCAGGATGCCGTCTTCGCGCTGTTTTTCGAGGCAGGAGGCGTAGATGCGGTCGTGTTCCGGGTGGCGCTCGCCGTAAATGAGCCAGTGTTTGAGGTCGTGTTTGCTGGCGGGATAGCGCGCTTCCATACGGGTGAGGATGCCGAGGATGCCGGCAAGGCCGCTGCCGCTTGCGATGAGGATAAGCGGGCGTGGTTCTGCGGGCAGGTCGGCGGGGTGGTGGGTAAGGGCGCGGATGCGCAAGGTGTCGCCTGCGTTGAGGGTTTGGGTGAGGTAGGCCGAGCCGGGGCCTGGGGTGCCGTCGCGGTGGGTTTGCAGGCGGACGATGAGGTCAAGGCCGCGGCTGCCGTCCGGGGCGATGGCGGCGATGCTGTACCGGCGGCGGATTTCTTGTTCGTTTGTTTGCGGGATGGTAACTTCAATGAGTGCGGTGTCGGCGGGGATGGCCGGGCAGTCGAGGCGCAGATGGTAGATGGGTTGGGCGCTGTCTGGGTTGAGCAGGGTGCGCGTGCGCAGGATGGCATCGTGGCGCGGCGCTTCAACGGTAGTGTTGAGGGCGAGGTTGTGTTCGGCAGCGAGTTGTTGTTGCCAGTAGGCGATGGTTTGCGGGTCGAGGTTGTCCACGGTGGCGATGGGGCTTGCTGCTTCGGCGCCGAGGCGTTTGAGTTCGCGGTCAAGGGTGTGGCCGTAGGCGCAGTAGCGTGGGTAGCGTTTGTCGCCAAGCGCCAACAGATGGTAGCGGGTGCCGGTGAGCGGTGCGGTCTGTTTGCATAAGGTGCGGGTGAAGCGCACGGCGTTGTCCGGCGGCGCGCCTTCGCCGGTGGTGCTGGCGATAAGGATGAGGGTTTTGTGGTTGAGGGCTTTGAGGGGGTGGCGCGCGTGCCAGGCGTCCAGGTTGTGCGCGCTGACGCCAAGCTGGGGAGCGAGGGTTTGCGCGAGGGTTTCGGCCTGCCCACCCTGGCTGGCGTAGAGGAGGAGGAGCGGGTTGTGGTCGTCAGTGTCCTGTTGTGGGCGGCGGTGCCACAGCCAAAGGAGCCAGGCGAGGGTTTGCGCGGCGATGAGAAGGTAGGCGAGGGTTGGGTTCATGCGGGCGTCTCGGTTGGGGGTGGTTCGTTTTTTTGGCGAGCGGGTAAGACTGACCCGTTCCAGAAATCAAGCTGAGAAGGCGGCGCGCCGCAGACAGTATGTGTAAATACGGCAAGGCGCGCCAACACACTCAGGTTGTTTTCTGGGATGGGTTAGTAGTGGATGCTGAGGAAGATGATGATAAGCGGGATGCTGATGCCGGTGGTGGTCCACAGCCAGGTGCTGCTGCGCTGTTCGCGGTAGTAGGCGAGCAGGGCGAGGCCGCTTGCGGCGACGAGGACGGTCAGAATGGCGAAGGCGTCCATGTAGAGATGCCAAAGGTAGGGGGCGTTGCGGCCTTTGTGCAGGTTGTTGAGCAGGCTGATGATGCCGTTTTTGCGGCCGCTGTATTCGACGCTGCGGGTTTCGCTATCGATGGTGATGCTGGCTTCGCTGCCGGGGGCGCGGGTTTCGAGGATGAGTTGCGGCGGTTCGGCTTTCAGGGTGTAGGTGTTCATCGGGTACGGGCTGCGTTCGGCTAGCCAGGCGGTGAGTTTGGGGCTGAGGGCAGGGGTGGGTGCGTTCGGATCGTCGCTGAGGGTGGGCAGGGCGAGGTCGTCCGGCAGTTTGGCTTCCCATTGGGTTTCGGCGGGTTCGCTATCGAACCAGGCGCTGTGGTTGAGCATGTAACCGGTCGCGGCGAAGAAGGTCAGGGTAGTGAGGATGAGGGCGCCGAGGGTCCAGTGCAGGATGCGGGCCCAGCGCCAAAGGGTTTGTTTCATGGGATTTCCTTTGCGGGATGGGGTTGTCGGGAAGGCAATGAACGGGTTTTTGGGGTTCATACTGCGGACGAATGCGCGTTCTCGCTGCGCGGGCTCTGTAAGCCATGCCCCTCCGTGCTATGGCCACAGAAGGGTTGTATTCAGTATTGGCTTTCGTGCTGGCGGCGCAGGTAGGCGGTTTCAGTAGGCAGGGTAATCTGGATGCGCAGGCCGGGTTTGTTGTCGTGCAGGGTCAGGCTGCCGTTGTGCAGGGCGACGATGGCGCTGACCAGCGACAGGCCGAGGCCGTTACCGGGGGTGCTGCGCGCGCTGTCGAGGCGGACGAAGCGTTTCAGCACGTCGTCGCGTTTATCCGGCGGGATGCCTTTGCCGTTATCAGCGACGCTGACCAGAATGTTGTCACCGCGTTTTTCGGCGCTGAGGCGGATGTTGCCGCCGCTCGGCGTGTATTTGACGGCATTGTCGAGCAGGTTGGTGATGGCTTGCGCGATGAGTTGGCGGTTGCCCATGATGTCGAGGCCGGGTTCGATGCTGGCGGCGAAGGTGTGTTCGCCGTCTTCGCTCAAGACGTCGTAGAGTTCGGCAAGGTCTTCGCAGATGTCGCTCAGGCTGGTGTGGGTGAAGTCGTCTTTGGCGCGGCTTTCGACTTGCGCGATGCTGAGGAGGGCGTTGAAGGTTTTGAGCAGGTTTTCGGCGTCTTCGACGGAGTCGGCGATGACGTCGCGCAGGGTTTTGTTGTCGCAGTTGCGGTCAAGCAGTGCCACTTCCATGCGGTTGCGCAGGCGGTTCAGCGGGCTTCTGAGGTCGTGGGCGATGTTGTTTGTCACTTGCCGCTGGCTGGTGATGAGGGCTTCGATGCGATCGAGCATGTGGTTCAGGTTGTCGGCAAGCTGGTTCATTTCGTCGGTGTCATTGGCGCGGATCATGATGCGCTCGGCGAAGTCGCCGTCCACGATGCGCCGCGCGGTGCGCGAGATGCGCGAGATGCTGTGGATGATGGTGTAGCCGATGAGGAAGGAGCCAATGAAGGAGATGAGGATGAGGAAGGCGGTGACGTAGATGGTGTTATCAAGCATCCGCCGCAGCATTTTGCTTTCGTTGCTGGTGTCGTAGGCGGTGATGAGGGTGTAGCGGTTATCGGCGGTGTTGACGACGACGACGCGCATGACGAGGTTGATGCGCATGGTGCTGCCGATACTGCTGCCTGCATCGGCAGTGTTGATGCGGCAGAGGTCGGCGACGCTGCTGTCGAGAATGATGAGGTCGGCACTGGTGCTTTCCACGTCCATGGGCATTCCACTAGTGGGTGTGCTGATGGGGCTGTTACTGGCGAAGCCGTTGGTAAAGGGGTTATTGTCGTTGTAGCTGTTATTGTCGTTCGTGCTGCCGCTACGGGCGGTGACGCAGAAGGTGATGTTCGGATCGCCAGGGACGCGTTCGATGATGCCAAGCACCGGGGTGTAGAGACCGATACTGGTGCGTTCTTCGAAGCGACGGCGCAGGCTGGTGGTTTCAGCAAGGAGGCGCGAATCAATTTGTTCGCGGATTTCTTTTTCGGCACTGCGGTAGAGGGTGTACATCGAGACAGCGGTGACGAAGCTCGATGCCAGGGTGAAGAGCAGGGAAAATTTGAAGGCGGTGGTGCGCACCGCCTTCCCCCAATCGCGCAGACGCTTAGTTATAGCCGCTTGGGTCATAGAGGCTGTATCCTGCGCCGCGTTCGGTGTGAATCAGGGGTGGGTCGAAGTCTTTGTCAATTTTGCTGCGCAGGCGCGAGATGTGGACGTCAATGACGTTAGTCTGCGGGTCGAAATGGTATTCCCAGACTTTCTCAAGCAGCATGGTGCGGGTGACGACCTGGCCGGCATTGCTCATCAGATATTCAAGCAGACGAAATTCACGCGGTTGCAGGTTGATTTTTTTGCCGCTGCGGGTGACTTTGCGTTTTAAGCGGTCAAGTTGCAGGTCGGCCACTTCCAGCATCATTTGATCCTGGATTTCGCCACCACGGCGACGGGTCAGCGCACGCACGCGGGCAAGCAGTTCAGAAAAGGCGTAGGGCTTGACGAGGTAGTCATCACCGCCGGCAGCAAGGCCTTCGACGCGGTCATCCACTTCACCGAGCGCTGAAAGAATGAGGACAGGGGTACTCATGCCTTCGCTGCGCAGTTGTTCGATGACGGAGAGACCGTCCAGTTCGGGTAACATCCGGTCCACGATAAGAATGTCGTACTGACCGCTTTGCGCCATCGAGAGCCCTTCGGTGCCGGTGTGCGCGGCATCAACGACATAGCCGCTTTCGCTGAGTCCTTTGGTGATGTAGGCTGCGACATCTTTATCGTCTTCTATAATCAGAACGTGCATGAGTTGCTCCTTATTTTTCTGTAATCGACTGTTTCGGCTGATGTAAGGTGGGGGTAGCCAAAATGCGCGACTTATCTTAATGCAATCAGAGGTACTGATGAATAAAACATTGGTTATGTTGGCTTTGGCGTTTACCATCCCGACAGGTTTTGCCGACCCCGCTCCTGACTTCACGGCCCTGGTCGCGAAGACCAAGGACGCAGTGGTCAGCATTGAAGTGGAAAGCCGTGTCAAGACACCAGCCACCATCAACGGTTTGCCGCCCGAAGTGTTTGAGGATTTCTTCGGTGGCCTGCCCAGCCCTTTCGGTGATTTTCCTTTCGAGCAGGAAGCGCCTAGCGAACGTGTGCTGGAAGGGCAGGGCTCCGGCTTCATCATCGATAGCGACGGCTACATCCTCACCAATGCGCATGTTGTTGAAGGGGCGGACAAAGTGCGCGTACAGCTCAATAACAACAAGGAATACAGTGCCGAAGTTATCGGCCTGGACAAACGCACCGATGTCGCTCTCGTGAAAATCCAGGGTGAACACCTGCCCGTTGCCAAACTCGGCGATTCTGACCAGGTGCAGGTTGGTGACTGGGTGTTGGCTATTGGCTCGCCTTTTGGTTTTACCCATACAGCAACGAAGGGTATTGTCAGCGCGGTCGCCCGCAACCTGCCGCGCGGCGATTACGTTCCCTTCATCCAGACTGATGCTGCAGTCAATCCCGGCAACTCCGGCGGTCCGCTCTTCAACAGCAAGGGAGAAGTCATCGCCATCAACTCGCAGATTTACAGCCGTAGCGGTGCCTTCAATGGTCTTGCTTTTTCCATACCTATCAATGTCGCCAAAAACATCGCCGACCAATTGAAAGACAAGGGCGAAGTGGTGCGTGGCTGGTTGGGAGTGCGTATCCAGGGGCTAGATCAAACCCTGGCCGAATCCTTTGGTATGGATACACCGCGCGGCGCACTCGTTGCCGAAGTTATGGAGAACTCGCCCGCTGCCAAAGCAGCCATCGAAAACGGCGATGTCATCATCGAATTTAACGGCAAACCCGTGCAAAAATCTGCTGATCTGCCGGCGCTGGTCGCTACTACGCCAATTGGTAGCAAGGCTGATGTCAAACTGTTGCGCGATGGCAAAGAACTCACTGTCAAAGTCGAAATCGGCAACCTCAATGACGCGGGTGATGAAATCGCGGGCGCGGGTAAAGTTGCCACGCAAGCGGTACGTGGACTGAGTTTGAGCGCGCTTGATGAAGAAAGCCGCGAGACCTTGAAATACAAAGGCAAAGGTGTGCGCATCAGCGGCGTAAAAAGTGGCTCGGCAGCGGAACGCTCCGGCCTGCGCGAGAACGACATCCTCGTCGCAGTCGGCGGTAAACGCGTCGAAGATGTGAAAACAGCGCGCAGTCTGCTGGAAAAAGCCAATAGCAAGCGCCCCGTGCCGCTACTCATCTACCGCAGTGGGCAAAATCTCTACCTTGCCTTGCAACCGTAAGGAGAGATAGAAACAAAAAGGGCTGCGCAGGCAGCCCTTTTTTATTGTGTGCATTACCGGGAGATGCGCACCGTTATAGCGTTATTTTATTTGTCACGAATGGCTTTTAAATGATCATGAATACGGAAGAGGACCAAGACTAATTCAATGAGCATGCGAGCTAATAAAATGCCAAATACTATAAACATAGTGCCGGAAATAAAGCTAAGGAAAGTCACACTTTGTCTGTGCCAACTGCCTGAGCTATACATAACGTTGCCGCCAATACCAGAAAACATTATGGAAAAGCCGATAATCACGATTATGATGATCTGTAACCAATAGATCGCGGTAATAATGCGTGGCGTAATAAAATTCTCGAAAGAAAAAAACGATTTCCATAAAGGATTCATAAATAATCTCCATTGAGTAGTGATGAGTATTGTTTCCTCGCAGGGATATGCTTGGAAACGGGGATATTGTATCGTCCTTTTGTCTGCATTCAGACTTTGGCAAGCATATCGTGCGGTCAGGATAAAAAATGGAACGTCAGCCGTTTTAAAAGATTTCCCTTTCTGCGAGATGTGTAGATATCGATAAGTATTGGGTTTGTGAGCGGCTGCCAAGCGGGATAAATGCTGGATTTGTATTCCCCCCTTCCGGCCTTCGGCCACCTTCCCCCGCAAGCGGGGGAAGGGATTT
>CAURDG010000051.1:0-8782 GCA_963523555.1 uncultured Cardiobacterium sp. | reverse complement strand
GAGAGTAGGCCATAATCATTCTCCTGTATGAAAAAATAAACATCTTAGCTATATCTGCCTGAGCATTGTCGCCATGTTGATAAATAAAGCTATCTTTCGAATAAAAAGCAGGCATACGCCTGCTTTTTTGTATTTGCTGAAAAGACATGCTTATGTCACTTGGTATGTTTATATCCTGGTGCATCAAGCGGGATGAACATAGAACCCGCCAAGCGGCGTAAATACTGGGTTTCAGGGATCAGTGACAATGGTTTCTTCCCCCTTGATCTGATATCGCCGCCAAGCTTCCATACAGGCTTTTACCACGGTGGCGAGTGGGATGGCGAAAAAGATGCCCCAAAAACCCCACAGCCCTCCGAAGATAAGCACCGCGATGATGATGCCGATGGGGTGGATGTTTACTGCTTCGGAGAAGATAAGCGGCACGATAACGTTGCCGTCCAGGATTTGCACCACGAAATAAAGGGCAGTGACCCAGTAGAAATCAGAGGTGAGGCCGTACTGCACATAAGCGACGACCAGTACGGGAATAGTGACGATGGTTGCGCCAATGTAGGGGATAAGGACTGAGATACCGACCATAAAGCTAAGGAGCAGGCCGTATTGCAGATCGAAAATATGGAAGGGGATGTAAGTAAGGAGCCATACAACAAGAATTTCGCTGAATTTGCCACGGATATAGTTGCCGATTTGGATATCCACTTCTGCCCAAACATCGCGGATGATTTGCCCGTGTTTCGGCAGGAAGCGTCCTAGCCAGCCAAGTATGAGGGCTTTGTCTTTGAGGAAGAAGAAAATGAGTAGCGGCACAAGGATGATATACACCAGCGCCTTGATGACGACAAAGAGAGAGTTAAACAGTTTGCCGGAGAGTGCCTTACTGTAATTACCGATTTCGCCATTGATATTATCAAGCAGGTTTTTAACGTCTGTCTCGCTAAAAGTATTGGGAAATTTTTTCGGCAGCAGCATCAGTTTTTCCTGGGCGAGGCGGAAGTAGTCCGGTAACGCCGTGATGAGCAGTTTGGCTTGAGAGACAATATCCGGGATGAGGATGATGGTGAGGTAGAGGATGGCAGCAATGAAGAGGGTATAGACGAAACTGACAGCAAACATGCGGCGCATACCGCAGTGTTCCAGTTTGTTGATGATGCCTTCCAGTAGGTAAGCGAGCGCGATGGAGACAATGACGGGGAAGAGCCATTCGCCGAGGAAGTAGAAAATGGCAATGAGACTGGCACCGAAGGCAACAAGAGCAACTAGCGGCGGGTTGTTGAGGAAACGGATGAAGGGGGCCCAGAGAGAGGTTGGTGTGGTATGCATGATGTGTTCGGCGTGGTTATTCTTCCGGCAGATAGTCTTCCGGATTCTGGCGGATAGTGGCAAGGGATTGTTCAGGCAGCATTGCGAAATCGGTGCAGAGGTAGCTGATGGTGTCCGGGTTGTGGCTGAAAGCAATGATTTGCCCGTATTGTCTGCTGGGACTGTAGTCAGCAATCGGCAGCCGATCGGGAGCGACAAAGGGCAGCCATTCTGCTTGATACCAGCCGCTGCCAATGCGTGGGTCGCAATGTTTTCCCTGAGCGTAGCCATCGTATTGCGGCGCAGGGTATGCCATTTCTGCGCGCTCGCGCAGAGTAGCTTCTAGGAATAGGAAGGCGTAGCCGGGACGGGTAAAAACCGTTTGCCATTCGTCGCTGCCGTTTACGCTTTGCCAGGTAACTTTGCGCACAGGATCAAGAACAAAACCAAGCGCGGTTTTGGCAGCGGCGAGGGAGGCTATAGTCGCGATAGAGGATGTGCAGGGCATTGATGTAGGCGGGAAAGAGCGTGATGGACGGATGCGTAGAACGCCTGTAAACAGGAAAGAGACGAGGTGATGTGTCGCAGCCAGTACACAATGAGTATGGCAAGGTGCCGCCAATGCAGTATCTTTTCTATTTTGTAGGCGTTATCGAGGAAAAAACACCCGCTTGCGCGGGTGTCGTGGTTTAGGCTTTGTTTTCTTCGTTAGGCTTGTCGTCACCGCTTTGGTCTACAACGGCAGGCGGTTCGACCGTTTCTTTATTAAGTTCAACCGCTGGCGGGGTAGGCGCTGCCGGTAGCAGGTCGCCTTCCAGTGCTTGTTCCGGGTGAGCCGGGGCGACGCTTTGCCGATAGGCAAGCAGCGCGGCTTCCGGGCGGTTTTTCGCATCAAGGATTTGCGCGTAGAGGGCGAAGGCTTCCGGCGCCTGGCCACGTTTGACGGCTTCTTCAATGGCCTGCAGCGCGGTATCAAGGTCTTTCGCTTTGTAGGCGATGAGCGCTTTGGCGTAGAGGAAGATGGCGCCATTCGCGTGTTTGCTTTCCCACTGCTTCATGTGTTCAAGCTGGGCACGGAAGTCGGCGCGGCGCAGTTGGCTGTATGCCTGGATGAGTTCGAGGTCCTGGCTTTGGCGGATTTCGCCGGCGAGCAGCTTTTCGGCTTCTTCCGGGTGGTCGTTCGCCGCCAGTGCGCCGGCGTATTGCAGGATGAGGGCTTTGTCGCGGCGCAAGTCAGACGGCAGGCGTTTCCACGCGGCTTCGAGCGCCTGGATGTCGCCTTTGGCACCATCGTGCAGGATGCCTTGGGCGTAAGTCTTGCGACGGCTGTCGTAGGCGGCAGTGTCCAGTTGTGGGCGCAGGGCGGAGAGGTTGCTCCAGGCTTTATCCCAGGCTTGCTGTCCGGCATAGGTTTGGTCAAGCAGAGCGATGATTTTGCTGTTGCGCGGTTCTTCGTTGTGCAGTTGTTCCAGCAGCTTGAGTGCCTGCTCGTAAGCGCCGTTCTGGACGTGGATTTCGGCCTCGGTCAAGCGGGTCAGGTTGCTTTGTTGCTGGCGGGCACCTTCACGGGCACGCAGCAGGTAGTGATCACGGCGGTCTTTGGCGTTTTGCCGGTCGGCGGCAATGGCAGCGTTTTCGTAGTAGATAACGGCGTCTTGACCAAGCGCGGTCATCAGGCGTCCACCGTGCTCAAGATCGCGTTCGGCACGACCATAGTGGCCAGACAGCATGGCAGCGAGGCCGCTTTTCAGCAGGCGCTCGGCTTTGTGACGGCGGCGCACGCTGCTGCTACGGCTGAGGATTTGCGGGCTGTGCCAGAGAACACAGAGTACGCGTAGGCAGTAGAAGATGATGCCGGAGGCTATAAGTGAGAGGATAAGCCAGACGATGAGCGAGGTTTCGACGTAGTAGCCGGCTGCGAAGACGTAAACGCGTTGTTGTGGGAGCAGGTTAACTGCGTAACCTGCCACGCCGCATAGGCAGAGGGCGAGCAGGATGAGAATGATGCGTACCATGGGTTTACTCCTTCGCCGCTTTTTCGATTTGCTCAATCAGAGCGCCGATGTCTGGAATTTTATCGTCGCTGGTTTCAAGCCTTTCGAGGGTAGCCAGTGCAGCGGCAACGTCGCTGTTTGCAGTGTCAAAGAGGCGCTCGATTTGTGCGTAGAGTTCTTTGGCAATGTGGTTGTAACCCGCTTGATCCCGTAGTTGCAGGGCGTTACGCGCAAAAGCGAGGTTAAGGCGCAGGTTGTCTTTGTGGATGATTTGCAGGGCGTCGTTGGCTTGTATCCAGGCGTTGCCAGCGTCGTCTATTTTGACGACGGTAATGGTTTTTTCGAGAAGGTTTTGCCCGGCATCTTTGAGTTTGTCTTGCCAGTCAGCCGGAGCGGTTTGTTCTTTTGCTGCAAGCAGATTGACGGCGTTGACGTTTTTGTAAGGCCATTTCGGCAGGGTAGCGATGATGGCCTCTATTTCGGCAGCTGGGGCAGGTTTGGCGGCAAGGATGCCGTATTCGGTGCGCAGTTCGGTCAGCGCATTTTGGTATTTGGCGTATGCGGTGCCGTTCAGGTTGAAGAGGGTGTAGGTTTCGCCGGCTTGGTCGAGGTAGGCTTTGGCAGCGCTGTAGTTGCCGTCACTGGCAGCGATTTTTGCCATTTTCAGCGCGTTCAGCAGCGGGTAGGGGTTGGCACTACTGTTGTTCTGTGCCAAGGCGTGTTCGATAAGGACGCGTTTTTCGTCAATTTGCTGCACAGCAGCTTTAGCGGCGGCTTCGCTTTGTTGTACGGCGGCGATTTCTTTGCTGAGGTCGATTTTGGTTTCGCCCTGGGCGAAGCTTGCCAGTTCTTGCTTGATAAGGCTTTCGACTTGTTCGCGGCTGATGCTGTGTTGTGCAGCGATGGCGGCGATTTGGTCGTCGCTGACTTGGTTCGCGGCGACGGCGGCATTCACAGCGGTGTTGATGGCGCTGTCAATGTTTTTGGCTTGCTGGTCAAGTTGGGAGACTTGTTGTTCCAGCTCGTCCATTTTGCTAATGGTGGCGTAGGTTTTCGGCGCGGTATCGTTCAGGTTGAGATTCAGTTTGGCGATAGCGTCGTTGTAGTGGGTGGTAATTTTATTCAGGACGAAGATACCGCCACCGACAATGGCAAGGCTGACCACGAGGGAAAGGAACGCTAGCCCGCGCCCGCTGCCGCTCTGTGGCGTTTTTTGTTCGTCATGGCCGTGCTGTGTTACGGGGAGTGTTTCTTGCTGATTTTCGGGTTGGTTCGGGTCAGTCATGGAGTTGCTCCTGAGTTGGATTCCACCGTCTGCCACCAGCGGCAGATGGCTGCGATTTGCTCTGTTTCACCGGCTTTTTCGGCATGGATATGCGTATGAAAGCCTTGTTTTTCCGCATATTGCGCCACTCGTTCGCTGATGGCGGCAATACAGGTGCGGCATTTTAGCAGTTTTCGTTTTTCTTGCGGGACTATTGCGAGCAGGTGATCAAGGGTTTGCTGGCTGGCAATGGTGATGATGTGCGGGATTGGCAGGGCGGATGGATAGTGTGTGCTTGGGTTGGTGCGGCGGTAGGGATAGATGGTGTGCACGGTATTGTTTTTGCTGAGGGTTTCCGTGAGCATCTGTCTGCCTTCCTGTGCGGCGATAAGGGCGATGCACGCGCCATGCGGTTGCCAGTCGGCGAGCAGTGCTTCGCTGTTATAGGGCGGCGGGGCGCAGTGGTTGGGCGGGCAGGGCAGGGCGGCAGCGGTGGCGGTACCGATAGCGATGGTTTGTTGTCCGCGCAGGGGATATTGGGCGAGCAGGTGTTGCACGGCGGCAGCGCTGGTGAAGACGAGGGTGTCGCTGTTATCAAGGATGGTGCGATCAGCAGCACTGAGCGGTTGCGGAGCGGTTGCCATCAGCGGCAAGTGGTAGGTAGTGCCGCCTAACGCGGTGATGCAGGCGCGGAAGGCAGGGTAGTGGCTGCTATCACGGGTGTAGAGGATGATGCAGCCGCTAAGTTCAGACATGGCTGAGGCGGTGCAGGATATCGCGGGCACCACCGGCAATCAGGCGAGCGGCGATGCGTTCGCCCAGCGCGGCGGCATCGGTACGCGGGGCATCGTCGCCTGCGGCGAGATAATCGCTACCATCCGGCATACCGATGCGTGCTTCCAGGTGAATACGCTCGCCGTGCAGGGTAGCGAAGGCAGCGAGTGGCACCTGGCAGGAACCTTCAAGATGGCGGTTGATGATGCGCTCGGTTTGCACACACAGGGCGGTGTCGGCGTCATTCAGGGCGGCGAGCAGCGGGTAGGCAGGACTGTCCAGGCGGCATTCGATGCCGATGGCACCCTGGCCGATAGCGGGTAGCGACAGGGCAACAGGCAGGGTTTCGCGGATGCGATCGTGCAGATCGAGGCGGATCAGCCCGGCGCAGGCGAGGATGATGGCATCGAAATCGCCCCGGTCGAGTTTGGCGAGACGGGTTTGCACATTGCCGCGCAGGTCGCGCAACTCTACATCGGGGCGAACGCGGGCGATTTGCATGCGGCGGCGCAGGCTGCATGTTCCGACCACTGCCCCGGCAGGCAGATCGGCGAAGCGGGCGAAGCGGTTGCTGACGAAAGCGTCATAAGGATTCTCGCGCGGCAGAATGGCAGCGATGGTGTAACCCTCCGGCAGGTGCACGCCGACATCCTTCATCGAATGCACGGCGATATCCGCTTCGCCGCGTGCCAGTGCCTGTTCCAGTTCCTTGATAAACAGGCCCTTGCCACCGATTTTTGCCAACGGCGCGTCCAGCAACTGATCGCCGCGTGTTGTCATCGGCACCAGGCGGACGGTGAGTTGCGGATAACATTCGCGCAAGCGGGTGGCGACGTGTTCGGCTTGCCACAGGGCAAGTTTGCTTTCGCGGGTGGCGATGCGGATTTCGGGGATAGACAGATTCATGCGGTTACAATGCGCGGAAAGAAACAACCCGCGAGTTTACTGTATGCACAAAGCGAAAACCAACAGCGCCTGGGGCGGACGCTTCCAGGAATCTACCGACGCCTTCGTCGCTGCTTTCACTGCCTCTGTCGGCTTTGACCAGCGTCTTGCCGCCGAAGACATCGCCGGCTCCAAAGCACACGCCGCGATGCTGGTTCAACAAGGCGTCCTCAGCGCCGCCGATGGTGATGCCATTGCCAGCGGATTGGACAGCATTGCCGATGAAATCGCGCGTGGCGAGTTCGTCTGGGACACAGCGCTGGAAGACGTGCACATGAACATCGAAAAACGCCTGACTGATCTCATCGGCGACGCCGGTAAACGTCTGCACACCGGCCGCTCACGCAACGACCAGGTTGCGACCGATATCCGCCTCTACACCCGTACCGCCATCGACCGCGTCCTCGGTGAAATCCGCCGCCTGCAACGAGCCATCGTTACCCTCGCCGAGCAAGAAGCAGACACCATTATGCCCGGTTTAACTCATCTGCAAGTCGCCCAGCCCGTTACCTTCGGCCATCACCTCATGGCGTGGTACGAAATGCTCAACCGCGATGCCGGACGCTTCCGCGACAGCCGCGCCCGCCTGAACCAATCCCCGCTGGGCGCTGCCGCGCTCGCTGGCACCACCTATCCTATTGATCGCCACATGACAGCGATCACGCTCGGCTTTGCCGCGCCCTGCGCCAACTCGCTTGACGCCGTGTCCGATCGCGATTTTGCCATCGAAACCTGCGCCGCCGCTGCCACACTGATGATGCACCTCAGCCGCATTGCCGAAGAACTCATCCTTTGGAACAGCGCTGCCTACCGCTTCATCGACCTGCCCGACCGTTTCTGCACTGGCTCATCCATCATGCCGCAGAAAAAAAACCCTGACGTGCCCGAACTCGTGCGCGGCAAAAGCGGCCGCGTCTATGGCCACCTCATCGCCCTGCTCACCCTGATGAAAAGCCAGCCGCTCGCCTACAACAAAGACAACCAGGAAGATAAAGAACCGCTTTTCGACACATTGGACACCGTCCTCGCCTGCCTGCGCGCCTTTGCCGACATGATTCCCGCCATCGAAGCCAACCGCGATGCCATGTACCGCGCCGCCGGCGAAGGCTATTCCACCGCGACCGATCTGGCCGACTACCTCGTGCGGCGCGGCGTACCCTTCCGTGATGCCCACGAAATCGTCGGTCGTGCCGTGCATCTCGCTATCGAACGCCAAACGACGCTGGACGCCCTGCCACTTGCCGACCTGCAACAACTCTCGCCCGCCATTGCCGCAGATGTGTACCAAAGCCTCACCCTGGAAGGCTCGGTCAACGCCCGCGACCACTTCGGTGGCACCGCGCCCGCACAAGTCAAAGCGCGCATTGCCGCTGCTCGCGAAACCTTGCAGGATTGACATTACCACCCGCCCTGAATTGCACTACTCTTTTGCCATCCCGAATCCGGGCAAACACAGGAGACACCACATGAAAAACACCCTTATCAAAACCTCGCTGCTCGCTGCCATCATTGGCGGACTTGCTGCGTGCAGCACCGTTACCCCGCCGAACCAATCCGGCACCACCACCGCCCGCAACGCCGCCATCGGTGCTGCCGTTGGCGCTGGCATCGGCCAACTGTGGGGTAAAGACACCGAATCCACCCTGACCGGAGCCGCGATTGGCGGCCTCATTGGCAGCCAAGTCCGCACCCCGGACGGCACCGGCACCTACCAGCAACCGACTTACCAACAGCCGACGTACCAACAACCCACCTACCAGCAGCCGACCTACAATAATGGCGGCTACAACAACGGTGGCTACTATAACGGCGGTTACCGTCGCTAAGGGCAGAAGTATGAAAAAAAAACTTCTGCTCGCCATACCCTTGTTTTTGGCAGCTTGCACAGCAGCACCTCGTTACGAAGCGCCGTTGCAGGCACAGGCTCCTGGTGCACCGACTGTCAGCAGTATCGGACAAAGTAGTATCGTTGGCGCAGCTCATCAAAATTACGCTCGCCAGCCAAACGAAGTGAATAATGCTCTTTGGGGTGGTGCGATAGGTGCAGGTATTGGACAAGCTGTTGGACACGATACCGAAAGCACAGTGTACGGATTAGGCGCCGGTATCCTCGGTGGTTATTACAGCGGCTATCTTTACTGAAGCGCGGTAGCAGTCAGCAAAATCCCCGGCAGATGCCGGGGATTTTTTATGGACACTTCGTTAGTGTTGTTACCCATGCAGCATTTATTCCGCCCAGCGCACGATCTCGGCCAGCGGGCGGCGCGGTTTCGCGGCAATATCGCGGGCGCGGTAGCCGAAAGTAACGGCGACAGACACACCATAATCCTCCGCATCCAGCAGCCCTTCCTCGCTGAGGATGCGGTTGACGCTGTCGTAGCGGATCCCCTCGATCGCGCAGGAATTGATGCCGAGCATGGCGGCACCGGTCATCATGTTGGCTAGGGCGATATAGTCAAATCGCTAATAAAGAGTAATAAGGATAAAGAACCAAAACAGCAGG
>CAURDG010000050.1:0-8849 GCA_963523555.1 uncultured Cardiobacterium sp. | reverse complement strand
GGCGGCAGGCGGAACAGGTTTTCGCAGCCCCGCGTCGGCATGTAGGGGCAGATGTCTTCACTCATGGTGCGGCGGATGTTGTTCAGCCACACGCTGTCCGTGCGCGGCACGAGATCGTGTGCCGCCAGCGCGCCATAGAGTGCGGCAGCGATGCCCAGATTGCGCGCCGTGCGCAGCAGGCGGCGCATGATGACGCCGTCGCGCAGCTCCTGCCAGTATTCGCGCGGCACTTTGCTGCGCCGATACAGGGTGAGCAGCGTGCTGCCCAGCCAGGCGATGCCGAGCGGTATGACCACCATCAAAGCAACGCGCACGGCGGTATCGAATATGGCAAAGAAGGGTCGGTCGGCGAAGTGGGTTTCCATCCGCGCTTCCGCGTACAGGGTCGCGTAAAGCAGTGTAGGCGCGGCAAACAGCCACCAGACCCCGGCGGCATGGGTCGGCGAAACTTTATCGAGGATGCGGTTCAGGTAGGCCGCCAGTTCTTCAGCCATTTCCGTGCTGATGAAGCCCTGGCAGGCTTTTTTCATGGCGGCGGCCAGCGCGGCGGCGGAATGATCCGGCGTTCTCGCCATGTCGCGCAGAACGCTGTCCAGCACCGGCTGCCCGGCGTGGCGGTAGAAGAAGGCGACGGCTTTACTGCGCTTGACGATGCCCGTCAGCGGCACGGCATCCGCCAGCCAGTCCAGTTCCAGGGCAAAGAGGTCGTCGAAGAAGGCAGGGCGCACATAGGGATAGGGCGGGTTGGCGAAGGCGTAGCAGGTGTAGGTGTTGCCCTTCATCAGGGCGCGGTTCAGGGTGAAATCGAGGCGCAGCGCGATGCTTCTGCCCGAATAGGCAAAGAGGTGGCTGCTGACGCCGTTCGGACAATGACTGGTGAGGTCAAGCGGGATTTTCTGGCGGCAAAAATCCGGCCCTTCCTGCATGAGCAGCGCATCCAGCACGTCATGCGCGAAGCGGGTTGTGGTGCCGATGGTGTATGCCGGCGCCGCCCGCGCCGCGATGTCGCGCGTCAGCATGAAAAAACCATGCCCGCCGCAGTGCTCGCAGCGCACCGCACCTGCGCCAACGCAATCGGCACAAGTCATCTGGCCGCTGCCGTTGCATGTCTCGCAGACGTGCTGCACCGTGCGGCTGCCGCTGTATTGCCCGTCACGGTATTCCGGCACCTGCTCGCTGTGCTGCCCGGCGCCGCCACAGGTGGTACAGGTTTGGCGGCCAACACCGCCGCAACGGCGGCAGGTCGTTCGTCCCTTGCCCTGACACAGCGGGCAGTCTTCCTGCACGGAAAGCGGCGCGAAGCGGTGAAAGACGGTTTCCTGCAACGACTGCGCCAGCCCCTGCCGTCCCGCTTCGCTGAGGCTGTTGATAAACGGCTGGCGCAGCGCGGTGCCCGTCTGCGCCTGGTGCAGCAGCGCCGCCGTTTCCCGCTCGAAAGCCTCCATGTCCTCACCGCAATGCCGCGCGGCCATTTCGCCGCCGGCAATGCGCCGCTCCTCGACATCGCCGCTGAAACGCCACACCACGTTCAGCTCGACGGTGAACGCCTCGGCCTCATG
Organism: uncultured Cardiobacterium sp.; assembly: GCA_963523555.1. Classification (GTDB taxonomy): domain Bacteria; phylum Pseudomonadota; class Gammaproteobacteria; order Cardiobacteriales; family Cardiobacteriaceae; genus Cardiobacterium. Next base: position 7,290 of record CAURDG010000050.1, on the reverse strand, counting down.
CGCCACCTCTTGCACCTCCTGCGCATCCACCTGGTTGCCATGCGCCAGATTCTTGAGCTGGCGCAGCAAGGTGGCGGCCAGATCATCCGTATCGTATCCCTCAATCAGCATGGCAACCCACCAGGTGGCTTTCAGTTTTCATCTTGCCGCCGGAAACGAGCAGGTGTTACGCCGAATTGCGCCTTGAAGGCGTTGTTGAACGCGGCTTCTGACTGGTAGCCGGTCTCTTCGGCTATCCGGGCTACCGCCTGTTTACCGTCACGCAACATTTTTGCGGCCGCCGACATTTTCATGGTGCGTATGAATGTCTGCACACCACATCCTGCAGCTGCCTGGAATTTGCGCGCAAAAGTCGCCCGCGACATACAGGCGACCTCGGCCAATCCTTCTGTGGTGTACGGTACAAACGGCGCCGTGAGGATCCGTGATAAGACACGCGCCAGACCCGTATCGGCAAAGAGCGTGTTCAGGTGCCGCTCATGCGGCATGTCACCAAAACGCCGCAGGGCAAGCAGTAGCAACACCTCGCTCAAGGCGCGGATTATGCTGACGCTACCGGCATGTCGTGCCTGCGCTTCGCTATGTATCAGATCGCATAGGGCTTGCAATTGGGGAATGTCGCCAAGCGGGACGATAAGCGGCTCTGGCAGCACCTGCATCAGTCCAGCAGCAGCACGGTTTCGCGCAGTAAAGGTTCCGCACAACATTCTGAGCGGTTCGCCATCACTATCGTTGCTTAACTGCACTATCCCGTTATGACTCTCTTCAGTAAATTGCGAAGGGCTGTGACCCGCAAAAATAAGGTGTGCACCACCGCGTGACCACAGGCAAAAATCCCCCGCTTGCAATATGTGTGCCCTACCGGATGCGTCAGACATCGTGCAATGCCCATCCAACAGTAAATGAAACCACGCTGTGCCAGGCGCATCGGCCTCATGTGGCATTCGGAAGGGGGCTTGCAGGCGGCAGAAAATTTCAATCGTGGTTTCCAAATCAAGCAGGGTGACGAAACGGTCGATACTGTCCATCAAATTCTCCGAAGTGTGAGATGCGCATTATCGCCGCGTGTAAAAAACACGTGCAAGCAAGCAGCAACTGTGGCGATGTTCGAGCTGGGCATAATGACCTTTCCCCCAATAAATGATGAAAAAGGGCGGAAATCCGCCCTTTTGTTGTTTAGACAAACTATCCAGCTTCTTGCCGCACGACTCTTCGGATATTCAAAGTCCAGTTGTCGGACGCGCTTCTTTTTCTGCTATGGGTGTACATCATGTCCCATTTCCTCTCAGACTTGAAACTGTCTTTGCGATAGTTGCCTGGCAGGTTTTTAGTGAGCAACTTTGGCGTGGTCGAGCATATAGACGACCATGTCGTGGAATTGCGCGTCGTCAAGCGCTGAACCGCCTTTGGGCGGCATGCCGCCCGCTGTGCCCTGGATACCGCTCTTGACCAAGGCATCCAGGCTGCCAGCTTTGTCCAAGCGGGCTTGCCAAGCGGCGGTATCGCTCGGTTTTGGCGCATTTGGCAGGTTGTCGTGGCAAGCTGCGCAGACGGTTTTGTAGGCGCCTGCTGCATCAAAGGCAGGGGCAGCTGCTACTGCGGGAGCGCTGTCGGCAGGGGCAGGAGCGGCGGCGTTATCAGCGGGAGCGGCAGCACTATCGGCAGGGGCAGTGGCGTTATCAGCGGGAGCGGGGGCGGCACCATGCGCGACTTTGGCGTGGTCGAGCATATAGACGACCATGTCGTGGAATTGCGTGTCATCAAGCGTTGAACCACCCTTGGGCGGCATGCCGCCCGCTGTGCCCTGGATACCGCTCTTGACCAAGGCATCCAGGCTGCCTGCTTTGTCGAGACGGGCTTGCCAGCCGGCGGTGTCGCTCGGTTTCGGCGCGTTCGGCAGGTTGTCGTGGCAGGCAGCGCAGCTGGCTTTGTAGGCGCCTGCTGCATCAAAGGCAGGGGCAGCGGCCACGGCGGGAGTGTTGTCAGCAGGGGCGGGAGCAGCGGCGTTATCGGCAGGTACAGCTGCGTTATCAGCGGGGGCAGGAGTAGCAGCGGGAGCAGCACCGTGTGCGACTTTGGCGTGGTCGAGCATATAGATGACCATGTCGTGGAATTGCGTGTCATCAAGCGTTGAACCACCCTTGGGCGGCATGCCGCCCGCTGTGCCCTGGATACCGCTCTTGACCAAGGCATCCAGGCTGCCAGCTTTGTCCAAGCGGGCTTGCCAAGCGGCGGTATCGCTCGGTTTTGGCGCATTTGGCAGGTTGTCGTGGCAAGCTGCGCAGACGGTTTTGTAGGTGCCTGCTGCATCAAAGGCGGGGGCATTGTCGGCGGCAGCCACAGCGGTATCACTCGCAGGTTTGCCCACGGTCAGTTCGCCGACGGGGGCAAGTCGCGCCGCTTGCAGGTCTTTGTTGATGACAGGCGGTGCGGTGTCGCCGCCCCATATCACCAGCGGCAGGACGAGGAAGGCCGGCATAAAGAGGGCCAGGATGACCATGATGAGTTTGGTCTTTTGCGGGATGTTTTGCGTCATGATGGGGTCCTTATGTGTTTGGTTTGCGTCTGCGGCATGCCGCGTCGCTCTTATTTTATAGGAGCGCTGCTGTCTGTGTGCGGTTTATCTGTACATGATGTGGCTTTTTCGCTTGTCGCCTATACTTTGCGCTTTTTCAGCGGAGATTGTGATGGTGGATGCAACGAAGGTGCATTTTGTAACGGTATCGGCGGCGGATAGCGGCCAGCGGCTCGATAATTTTTTGCGCAAGCTGTATCCGGCGCTGCCGAAGAGCCGCATTTATCAGATGCTGCGCCGGGGCGAGGTGCGTCTGAATGGCGGTCGGGTCAAACCGGAATCGCGTGTCGGCGCAGGCGACACGCTGCGTTTGCCACCGATTGCCGCTGGGCAGCGTGAGGTGCAGACAGTGCCAGCGTTTTGGTGCGAGCGGGTGCAGGCGGCGGTGCTGTTTGAAGACGCGGATTTTCTGATTTTGAACAAGCCCGCCGGGCTGCCGGTGCATGGCGGCAGCGGGCAGGAATTTGGCCTGATTGATGCGGTGCGGCAGGTGTGGGGTGCGGGTTATGCCGAGCTCGCACACCGCCTTGACCGCGATACTTCCGGCGTATTGGTCTTGGGCAAGCACCGGCAGGCGCTATCAGGTTTTCAGGCACTGATGCAGGCAGGCGGCGTGGAAAAGCGCTATCTCTGCCTGGTGGACGGCGCTTGGGACGACAAGGTGCGCGAGGTGCGGCTGCGTATGGAGAAGGGGCAGTTGCGCGGCGGCGAGCGCATGGTGGTCAGCGCGGCAACGGGGCAGGATGCGCGCACATTGTTTCGCGTCGAGCGGCGTTTTGCCCAGGCGACGCTGCTGGAAGCGCGGCTGGATACGGGGCGCACGCATCAGATTCGCGTCGCCGTGCAGTCGCGTGGACACGGCATCGCCGGCGACGATAAATACGGCAAGCGCGACTTCAACCGCGCCATCCGCCGTCTCGGTTTCAAGGGGATGTTTCTGCACGCGGCCTCAACCCGTTTCGTTTATGATGATCGCCCCGTTGCGGTCAGCGCCCCGCTGCCTGCGGCGGCATCCCAGTTATTAACCACTCTTGATAAGGAATCCGCATGAATTTTGATGAAGAACGCGCCCTTGCCGCTGTCGCCCATGAAGCCATTGTTGAAACCCGCCGCCGTCGCCGCTGGCAAATCTTTTTCCGGTTCATCTGGATGGGCTATTTCCTGCTGCTCCTGCTGATTATGCTCAATGTGGGCGGTAACCGCGACAGCGCATCCAGTGGGCCTACCAGCGAACACATTGCCGTCGTGCCGATTCAGGGATTGATCTCTGCCGACAGCGACGCTAATGCCGACGACATCATCCGCAGCCTGGAAAAAGCCTTCAAGAACCCGAATGCCAAGGCCGTCTTCCTTGACATCAACTCCGGCGGTGGCTCACCCGTGCAATCCGGCGAAATCTACCGCGCGGTGATGCGCCTCAAAAGCGAACACAAACTGCCCGTCTATGCCGTGATTGCCGATGCCGGTGCCTCAGGCGCGTACTTTATCGCCGCTTCAGCGGATGAAATCTACGCCGACCCGGCCAGCATCGTCGGCTCCATTGGCGTCATCAGCCAAAACTTCGGCTACCGCGAACTACTCGGCAAGCTCGGCCTCGATCCGCGCACCTTCACCGCTGGGGAACACAAAAACTTCCTCGCCGGCGACCAGCCGCTCAAACCCGAAGAAGTCGCGCATATGCAGGGACTTCTCGACAACATTCACCAACAATTCATCAAGGCCGTGCGCGACGGACGCGGCAGCCGCCTGAAAGAAACGCCGGAAATGTTCAGCGGTCTCTTCTGGACGGGCGAACAGGCGTTACCGCTTGGCCTTATTGATGCCCTTGGCGACAAAAATACCCTGCGCGACGCCAAATACAAAGACCTGAAAATGATCGAATACAAACGCGATCGCAACGCCTTCGAGCGCCTGATGCGCGACGTGGGCAGCGAGACCTCAGCCAGCCTGCGTCGTGCGCTCGATTTCAGCGAGCAGGTCAACCCCATGCAGCTCAAATAAGCCGCGCAGCGCAATCAGCGGCAAACCAATCAGGGCATTCGGATCGCGCCCCAGCAAAGCGTCGAAAAGCAGAATGCCCAACCCTTCCGACTTGAAACTGCCCGCGCAGTTGAGCGGCGATTCCAGCGCCACATAAGCGCGCACCGCCTCCTCACTGAGCGGGCGGAACTGCACCTCGAAACGCTCCACCACACTGTGCACCACCTCGCCCCGGCGCAGACACAGCCCCGTCAAAAACAGCACACGCCGCCCGCTGAAGCGCATAAGCTGCACCACCGCGCGCTCAACCGTATGCGGCTTGCCGAGAATATCGCCGTCAATTGTCGCCACCTGATCCGAACCGATCACAAACGTCCCGGCATCGGCGGCAACCGCCTGGGCTTTCGCGACAGCCAATCGCTCGACCAACTGCGCGGGCTCCTCCCCGGCCAGCAGCGATTCATCCACCTCCGGTCGCGCTGTCGAAAAGGGCAGACGTAAAGTCTGTAAAATAGCCGCGCGAAACGGCGACGTACTCGCTAAAAGCAACTGCATAAAACCTCCAAAAAGCACTAGTCGTTTCAAATAGGGCTAAGACAAGGCGGCGAGCCGAAGACAGTACAAACGAGTACGGCGAGGCGGGCCAACACCGTATCAGACCTATTTGAAACGATTAACACATCATAAAGGAAGCCTCTTGCAAGAAGAACACACCCCGCCCCTGGCTCGCCCGCGCTACCTCGGCCACTGGCTGCTCTGCGGCCTGCTGTGGCTTATCGTGCAACTGCCGCAGCCGCTGCGCATGACCCTCGGCGGCTGGCTTGGACGCCTGTTCTTCCGCCTCACCCCCTATCGTCGCGCCATCAGCGCCGCCAACCTTGCCATCGCCTTCCCCGCGCTTGACAATGCGGCGCGGCAAAAACTGCTGCGCGCCCACGCCGAAAGCATCGGCCGCGGCATCATCGAAACAGGCATGGCCTGGTTTCTCAGCGAAAAACGCCTCCTTGCCCTGTCGCGCTTTGAGGCAGACCCTGCCGCGCTCGCCCTCCTGCGAGACCCGCACACGCCGGTCGTCCTCGTCGGCTCGCACAGCACCCTGATGGAACTCGGCGTGCGCCTGCTCGGCCTCTACGTCAAAGCCGGCGGCATGTACCGCCCGCTGAACGACCCCTTCTTCCACCACTGGATCCGCCACCACCGCGCCCGCGCTGCCACCGAACTCATCCACTACAAAGACATGCGCCACACCCTGCGCTTCCTGCAAGCGGGCGGCAACCTCTGGTACGCGCTTGATCAGGACATGGGGCCGCGCGTCAGCGTCTTCGCGCCGTTCTTCGGGCTGGATGCGGCCAGCGTCAACATCCTGCCGAAACTGCGCGAACGCACTGGCGCGCACTGGGTGCCGGTGTACATGTGGCGCGAAGGAAACCGCTACATCGTGCGCGTCGCCGCCGAAATCAAGCCGGAAGAAGGCGAGACCGATACCGACGTCATGCGCCGCGTCAACGCCGACTACGAAGCGGAAATCCGCCGCTACCCCGAACAGTACTACTGGCTGCATCGCCGCTACAAAAACCGTCCGGATGGCAGCCGCTACCCCTATCCGGAACGGCGCCGGCAACACAAACCGCATGGCTAACCTGCCTGGCTGGATGTATCCATAAACGAAGAGGCGAACATTGCTGTTCGCCTCGCTGCTACTCATACTTCAAACATTGACTATAAAACTTGCCAAGACGCTGCTAACTCCCCGCACCCGGTGAGGCCACCAGGCCTGCATTTTGCAAGCGCAGGCGAATTTCTTCTGACGAGATAATATTGCGCATACCAATAACTGTCGTTCCTGCTGCGGCAGCATTCTTGAACAAATCAGCGAAACTGGTGGCACAAAAGATAACATCGTACTGTTCGCCGATATTCTTTGCCTCGGCGATAGCGCAATAGTCAATCTTCTCAAAAGCGACGTTGAACTCTTGCAGAACCAGCTCGACTTTGTTTTTCATGATTGGGCCGGTGCTGGTGCCGTGCGCACAGGTTACAAGAATTTTCATACAGACTCCCGAAAGGCTTTCTAGAACTTGGTGAACTTGCGTAAAAATAAAACAAAAGCCCGCAAGCGGGGCTTTATACATACTGGCATCGGGGGATAATCCCGCTGATCTCTGGCGAGAGGGGCGCTTTTTCTTTACTTACTGCGCGCCCAGCCACCTATCGCCGGATAATACCAGCGGTTTATATAGCCCGCAATTTCAGCCATACACTGATATCACCCTACCCTTCTCAAACGGCGTCATTGCCCCGCATGATGTAGACATGGCTTTTGATAGAGGGATTGCCAACGCCACCATTTTTCCCTGCTACTGCAGAAAATACTTCACTACTACGCAATAAACCCCGTATTTATCCCGCTTGGCAGGCCCAGTAACCACACCGCTTGGCGGGCCCAGTATTTACGCCGCTTGGCGGGCCCAGTAACCACGCCGCTTGGCAGGTCCAGTAACCACGCCGCTTGGCGGGCCCAGTATTTACGCCGCTTGGCAGGCCCAGTAACCACGCCGCTTGGCGGAGCCAGTATTTACGCCGCTTGGCAGGCCCAGTAACCACGCCGCTTGGCGGAGCCAGTATTTACGCCGCTTGACGGGCCCGGCATTTACGCCGCTTGGCGGGGCCAGTATTTTCACCGCTTGGCGGGCCCAGTAACTACGCCGCTTGGCGGGCCCAGTAACTACGCCGCT
>CAURDG010000049.1:0-9006 GCA_963523555.1 uncultured Cardiobacterium sp. | reverse complement strand
TGTCGAAGTTGAGGCAGATGGATTTGACGTGGCCGAGGTGCAGGTAGCCGTTGGGCTCAGGGGGAAAGCGGGTAACGATGCGGCCATCGTTTTTGCCGTTTTTCAGGTCTTCTTCGATGATGTTTTTGATGAAGTTGGCGGCTTCCGGAGTTTGGCTCATGATGTCCTCGTGCGTTGCTGTTTGGGTTCGCCATAGGGCGGTGTAAAATGCGGTATTTTATCAGGTTATATGGGGCACCAATGCGTTTGCACGGACTGTTATGTGTTCTTGGTTTGCTGGTTTTGACAGCATGTTCATCGTATCAGCGGCAACATCATCACCACCCACCGCGTCAGCAGCCGGCGAGCGCCGATATGGGGCAAGATCCCTGGGACAATTTCGCGCCGCGCGACCCGCGTTATCAGAATGAACCGCAACCTGCCACGGCTTCCATGGAAAACGCCTGCGTCTTGCTGGATCAGCGCCCGCACTGGGCGGAAGCGCTAGATGCGACGCGGATGCGCTGGCATATCGAGCCGTGGTATGTGCTCGCTTTCATGCACCAGGAATCCCGCTTCAACCCGACGGCGATGAGCAAATCACAGGCGTATGGCTATGCGCAGGTGAAACAGCCGACCTGGGAGTGGTATCAGCTGAAACGTGGCCGGCAGAACGTCTCGCGCGAGCGCTTCGATGATGCGGTGGACTTTATCGGCTGGTATGCCAACCAGAACGTCATCAGGAACGGCGTTGATCTGAACGACGTGAAAAACCAGTACCTCGCCTACCACGAAGGCCTGGGGGGTTACGAGAACCGCAGTTTCCTCGCCAAACCCTGGCTGATGACCATCAGCGACAAAGTCGCCGACCGCGCCGCCCTCTATCAGGCGCAGTTGCTTGATTGCCCGATCATGCGCACCTACTGATGCTGCTCGCGCCGGACAAAACCGTCTTCCTCGACCTGCTGCACTCGCGGCAGGTTTTTGCCTATCCGACCGAAGCAGTGTACGGCCTCGGCGGCGATCCGCAGGATGCCGACACCTTCGCGCAAATCCTGCGCCTGAAAGGCGGACGCCGCCCCGGGCAGGGCATGCTGCTGGTCGCCGCCGACTGGGCGCAATGCCACGACTGGGTGGCGGGATTGGATGCCGCGCTCATCGCCCGTCTCGAACAGGAAGCCGCCGACCGCGCCACCACCTTCATCCTGCCCGCCGCCGATAACGTCCCCGCCTGGCTGCGCGACGAAGCCACAGGGCGCATCGCCATCCGTGTCTCGCGTCACCCGCTCGTCTGCCAACTCTGCGCCTGGGCGGGCAGCCCGCTCATCTCCACCTCCGCCAACCCCAGCGGTGCGCCACCGGCGCGCAGCGCGGCGGAAGTGCAACACTACTTCCCCGCCCTGCCGGTCATAGCGGGCGCACTCGGCGGCGAGGACAAACCCAGCCGCCTGCTCGACGTGGCAAACGCCACCCTCATACGCGACTGATACAAGGAGAGAACCATGAAACTTGCCATCCTCGGCGGCGGCCAACTCGGCAAAATGTTCCTGCAAGAAGCGACGGACTACCCCATGCCGGTCGCCGTACTCGATCCCGACCCGCGCGCGCCCTGCGCCGCCATGACCGGCCTCTTCAAACAGGGCGACTTCAACGACAAACAGACCGTGCTCAACTTCGCCCAGGACGCCACTGCCGTCGGCATCGAAATCGAGCACGTCTCGGTGGAGGCCCTGGAAGAACTCGAAACGGCGGGCAAACGCGTCATCCCCGCGCCGCGCGTCCTGCGCATCATCCAGGACAAAGGTCTGCAAAAACAATTCTATGCCGACCACAAACTGCCCACCGCGCCGTTCTACCTCGCCGACAGCCTCGCCGACGTTGACCTAGAACGCATCCCGCTGCCCTTCGTGCAAAAAAACCGCACCGGCGGCTACGACGGCAAAGGCGTGCAGGTCATCGTCACCGAAGAAGACCTGCCAAAACTGCGCGACGTACCCTCTGTCATCGAAACCCTCTGCCCCATCGCGCACGAAATCGCGGTCATTGTCGCTGCTGACGACGCCGGCAAAACCGCCGTCTACCCCGTCGTGGAAATGATCTTCGACAAAGTCCTCAACCTTGTGGACTACGTACAAATGCCGACCTTCCTCAACGCCGACATCCGCAAACGTGCCCAGGCGCTCGCCGTCGAACTCGTGCAGGCCTTCGGCGCAGCAGGCCTCTACGCCGTGGAAATGTTCGTCACCCAGAGCGGCGAAATCTGGATCAACGAAACCGCGCCGCGCGTACACAATAGCGGCCACCTCACCATCGAAGCCTGCGCCAACTCCCAGTTCGAACAAATGTGGCGCCTGCTTGCCGGCATGCCGCTCGCCTCCGTACAACAATACCGCCTCGCCGCAATGGTGAACCTCATCGGTGCCTACGGTCATAGCGGCCCCGCCGTCCTCGAAGGTCTGGACGAAGTCCTCGCGCTGGATGAAACCTTCATCCACTGGTACGGCAAAGCCGAAACCCGTCCGGGGCGGAAAATGGGACACATCACCGTGCTGGCCGACCACGAACCCGCACTCAAAGCCAAAATCGATAAAATCCGCAAAGCCGTGCGGGTGGTCAGTTACCACTAAAAAGGACATTAATAATGAAAAAATTGCTTACTCTTAGCCTCTTTGCCAGCCTCTTGAATGCTTGCGGCGGCAACGAACTGGACAACATCAAAAACGCCAAAATCGAAGGCTACAACAGCACCTGGGGCGAAAGTGCCGACAAACTGAGCGCCTGCAAAAGCGGCACACAACAATGGCAGATTGAAGAGAGAGAAAACAAAAACGAGCTAAATACCGCCCTCTTCCAATGCGAGCTTACCGAGCAAGCCATTGCTCCCTATAACACCAGACTCGACGAAAATGCTGCCAAAAGCGCCATCCGACAAGAAGGTGCACCTGTGCCGAAAATAACAACCGCCACTCTGACACTTAAAATCAACCACTGGGCAAAGAACAAAACAGAAACCGATATGGTCAAAGAATTTGAACCAAGCATAACCATCAACTACACCATGCCTGAGGAACATCATGAACATCTACGACGTGGCAAAAAATACATTCTAAATGACGGTATTTCCAGCCCTATCGGCCCAGGAAAAATCTTCGCTGAAAACCTCAATCCCATGGAATACATCTTGCCTCCTCCTCCGATGTTGAGCCGATAAAACCCAGTAATCACACCGCTTGACGAAATATTGCTGCGTACCAAAGATAGCGGCATAAGCCCACTCAAAAAAACATCAAGCCCCAAACCACCATGCTGACCCGCGCCAACCTCACCGCCAACCCGCACTTCACCCTCCACCCGCTTGCCGCAGATACTGCCATCGACGCGGCGGAAGGCGCATCCAGCATCCCCTTCCCACCGGAGTATCGCGCCCTGCTGCGCCTCACGAACGGCCTCTCCAGCGACGGCTGCCTCGTCCTTTATGCCGCCGAAGACCTCGCCACCCGTAACCAGGACTACGAAGTCCCAACCTACCTGCCGGACCACCTCATGATTGGCGACGATAGCGGCGGCCAGGCTATCCTGATTGACCGCAGCGGCGTCCTCTATGAAGTCGGCATGGGTGTCATGAATGCAGACTGGCTCGAACCCTCTGCCACCTCACTGGCAGACCTGCTCATTACCCATGCGGGGAGAACCCTCAGCGAGCGGGAAGACGACTGATATAGACGTTCCAAATAGAACCAGTACCGCATCGGCCCGCTCGCCGTACTGTCTGAACAGTCCTCAGCTCGCCGCCTTGTCACAGTCCTATTTGAAACGACCATACCCATCCCACAAGGAACCCACATGCACAAAATCGGTATCATCATGGGCAGCGACAGCGACCTCCGCGTCATGCAGGACGCTGCCCGCACCTGCGAACAATTCCATACCGCCTACGAACTCACCATCGTCTCGGCACACCGCACCCCGGAGCGCCTGCTTGACTACGGCAAAACCGCCGCCGGACGCGGACTCAACGTCATCATCGCCGGTGCGGGCGGCGCAGCACACCTGCCCGGCATGGTCGCCGCCATCACCCCGCTGCCGGTCATCGGCGTGCCGATACATTCCAGCAACTCCATCGACGGCTGGGACAGCATCCTCTCCATCCTGCAAATGCCGGCGGGCGTACCGGTCGCCACCGTAGCGCTGAACGGCGCAAAAAACGCCGCCCTGCTCGCCCTGCGCATCTGCGCCAGCCACGACCTCGCCCTGCGCGAGCGCATCGCCGCCTACCAGGACGAAATGCGCCGCAGCGTGCTCGACAAAGCAGCGGCACTAAAAAGCGAATACCCCTGCGATTATCAGGGTTAACACCAAGCGGCGCCATTACTGGCCCCGCCAAGCGGCGTCATTACTGGCCCCGTCAAGCTGCGTCATTACTGGGCCCGCCAAGCGGTGTCATTACTGGCCTCGTCAAGCGGCGTCATTACTGGCCTCGCCAAGCGGCGTCATTACTGGGCCCGCCAAGCGGTGTCATTACTGGGCCCGCCAAGCGGCGTCATTACTGGCCCCGTCAAGCGGCGTCATTACTGGGCCCGCCAAGCGGCGTCATTGCTGGACCCGCCAAGCGGCGTTGTTACTGGGCCTGCCAAGCGGCGTCATTGCTGGGTTCGGTAAGTGGGCATGAGAAAGGCGGGCAAGCCCGCCTTTTTTATTTTGCTGTCGCTTTGTTGTCGCCGGAGGCAGGTTGGGATTCTGTTGTTGTCGCTGCGGCAGGTTTGTCGGCGCTGTTGCCTTTGAGTTGTTCGATGTATTTGCTGAGGCGGCCTTTGTTGCTCATTGCGCGTTTTTCCAGCTTGGGGACGCGGGTGTTGACGGCATCCATGTTGGTCGCTTCGCCTACCTGGATGACGCCGACCATGTTCATCATGCTATGCGGCGGGCAGACGTAGATGTAGACGCCTTCTTTGTCGAGTTTGACGCTGTATTTTTCGTCCAGCTCGCTTTTGAAGGTTTCCGCGCCATCGGGGACGAGTTTGCTTTCGACGTTGTGGCCACGCGTGGTTGGCAGGAAGGTAACGGTGTCGCCCGGCGCGATTTTCAGCACGGCGGGTTCGAAGACCATCGGCTCTTTGTCGCTGCCGATGTCGAGCATTTTCACTTCGTGTTCGGCGGCATGAGCGGAGGCGGCTGCGGCAAGCAGGGCGAGGGTCAGGAGGGGATTTTTCATGGTGTTGTCTCCGTGGGTGGGTTGGGTTTTGGGTCGCGGATGGCGCGGCGCGGCATGACGACGGCCGGGATACCATCGGGGTCGTTGTACACGGCAGCTTCGACGCGGTAGATGCGTTCGATGGTTTCTTTTTGCAAGACGTCGCGCGGCGCGCCTTGTGCCTGGATTTTGGCATCCGCCAGCAGGATGATTTCGTCGGCGAATTGGGCGGCGAGGTTGAGGTCGTGCAGGATCATCAGGGTGATGAGCTCGCGTTCGCGGGTGTGGTGGCGCACGGCTTCGAGCAGGACGCACTGGTGGTGCATGTCTAGCGCGCTCACCGGTTCGTCAAGCAGGAGGATTTCCGGGTCGCGCAGCAGGACTTGCGCGAACATGACCATTTGCCGCTGCCCGCCGGAGAGGGCAAGGACGTCACGTCCGGCAAGGTGGGCGATGCCGAGGGTTTCCATCATGGCGGCGGCGCGGGCGAGTTGTTCGTCCGAGACGCGCATGGTGAGGTTGCTCATCTGCCCGAGCAGGACGATTTCCAGCGCGGTGAGCGAGGCATCGACGATGGTGTCCTGCGGCATGTAGCCGATGGGTTTGCGCCAGGCCATGTGGTGCCCGTGGCTGAGGGTTTTGTCGCGGTAGCGGATGTGTCCGCTGTAGGGCAGTTCGGCAAAGAGGGTTTTGATGAGCGAGGATTTGCCTGCCCCATTCGGCCCAAGGATGGCGTAGGTTTTGCCGTGGTGCAATTCGAGCGAGATGTTGTCGGCGACGCAGAGTTGGCCGCGATGGATGGTGAGGTGGTCTATCTGCATCATGTGTTGGCCTTGCGCGAGAGGATGATCCAGAAGAAGAACGGCACGCCAATGAAGGAGGTGATGATGCCGATGGGAAATTCCGCGCCGGGGTTGATGAGTTTGGAGAGGACGGAGGCGGCGGAGAGGAAGGCGGAGCCGGCGAGCATGGCGGTCGGCAGGAAGTAGCGCTGGTCTTCGCCGACGAGCATCCGCGCGACGTGCGGGGCGACGAGGCCGATGAAGCCGATGGTGCCGATGAAGCTGATGACGGTCGCGGTCATGACGGCGACGATGACCAGCACGCGCATTCTGAGCGCGGCGAGGTTCACGCCCATGCTGGCGGCGCGCGCTTCGCCGAGACGCAGGGCGGTGAGTTGCCAGACGTTGGCAAAGAGCAGCAGGATGCAGATGAGGGTGACGGCGGCGGTGATAGCGAGGGTCTGCCATTTGGCTTTGCTGAGGGCACCGAAGAGCCAGAAGAGGATTTTTTGCGATTCTTCCGGGGTGGCGATGTATTGCATGAGCGAGGAGGCGGACTGGAAGATAAAGAGCAGCGCGATACCAACCAGCACCAGGGTGGATGATGAGAAGCGGCGCATGGAGGCGAAGATGAACATGATGCCGGCGGCAAGCATGGTCATGAGGAAGGCGGATAGCGGCTGGGCCACATAGACGGACAGGCCGAAGGTGCCGAAAACGACGACAAGTGAGGCGCCGAAACCGGCAGCAGCAGCCATGCCAAGGGTATAGGGGCTGGCCATGGGGTTGTTCAGCAGGGTCTGGATTTCTGCACCGCCCGCGCCAAGCGCCGCCCCGGCGACGAGCGCCATCAGGGCGATGGGCAGGCGCAGGTGGTTGACGATGATGTGGGTGATGTTGTCCACACCGCCGATGCCGAGCCATTGCTGGAAGCTGTACCAGTGCAGGGCGAGGCTGCCCGCGCCCGCTTCCGGCGCGGTGTCGCGGAATTGCAGCAGGGCGTAGAGCACGTCTTTGGCGCTGATTTTGCCGCCGGCCGCGCCATTGGTGAGATCAAGAATGAAGGTGATGAGGCAGAACACGATGAAGAGCAGCATGATGGTCCACCGCCGCTTTTCGCGGCGGCGGTGGGCGGCAATCGTGTCTTGTACGATTTGCTGCGGCACGGATTACTCCGCTTTCAGGAAGAAGGTGCCTTCCGGGGTGATGGGCAGATACTTCTTGTGGAAGTCGAGGTAGGTAGCAAGCGGGTCAACGTCCTTGAAGGCATCGGGATAGAGCGCCTTGGCGATGTACTGGATGGAAGCGGCATCAGCCAGTGTACGCGAGGCACCCTGATAGATGCCGTAGAGGCGGCCATCCTTGATGGCTGGCAGTTCCGCCCAGCCCTGACGTGTCTTGTAGCCGTTCAGGCGTTTCAGCGCTTCGTCTTTGGCGATGTTGATGCCCATTACCAGCGCCTGTTCGTTTTTTTTCAGCTCGGTTTCGCGGCCGCTGATGACGACGACTTCAGGTTTATCGACGATAACCTGTTCGGGGTTCATCGGGCCGGCGTATTCGACATGGCCGACGGCGATGTTGCTGCCCATCGCCTGCTCGGCGAGCGGTCCCCACATGGTGTTGCCGAAGCTGTTGCCGTATTCAGCCGGGCCTTTGTTGCCGAATTCAAGATAGATTTTCGGCTTGGGCTGACCGAATTTTTCCACACGGCTGTGCACGTCTTTCACCACGCCTTCGTACCAGGCGGCGATTTCTTTGGCGCGCGCTTCCTGTCCGGTAATTTCGCCAAGGACGCGGGTGCTTTCCAGATGCAGCGGCAGTTGTTCTTTGTTGTAGTCAAGGACGACGACGGGGATGCCCGCTTTTTCCAGCGGTTCGAGGTCGTCTTCAATCGCCTGCCATTGCCAGTCGGCGAGGACGACCAGATCCGGCTTCAGCGCCAGCACTTTTTCCACCGAGAAGGTGCCGACTTCAACTTCGCCCACATCGGCGAGTTCGTTCAGCTTCGGCAGCGCCTTGCTGTACACCTCCCAGCTGGCAGGCGTCCAGTCCGTCCACACGGCTTTCGAGAAGCCAACGACGTTATCCAGTGCTTTTTCACCGCCAACCGCGAGGTAATCAGTGTAGTAGAAACCCAGCATGATGCGCTTCGCAGGCACATCTACTTTCACTTCGCGGCCAAGCACATCTTTGATGGTCTTCACCTCGGCATGGGCGGCGGTCATGGTCGCTGCGACGACGGCAGCGGCAAGCAGTTTTTTCAGCATATAAGCTCCTGTTGTGGAGAAGGTGCGCCCGTGGGTAAAACCCGCCGCGCCCGGACGCAAGGCGCGGTGGTTTGAAAAATCAGGCAGGGTGGTAAGCGGCAATGTCCCAATAGGCGACATCGTAAAAACGCTGCATAAACGTGACCGGATCGGCGCAGAGCAAATCAAGAAAGCCGGCGACGCTGTCGGCAATCCGCATCGAGCATTCTTCATGGTTGTAATAAAACACTTTGCCGCGATGCGCGCCGGTGGTTGCCAGATAAAAACGTTCCGGTGCCTGCCCGAAGCCGGCAAAGACGACTGCGCTATCCCACCAGGTCGGGACGCCGTACACCGCATCACCGTCCTCGCAGTTTTCGTCGTCGGTTAGCAGCCATTCATAGAGCGCTGCCTTTTCTGCTGCCATGTGGGCGAGCGGCAGGAAGAAAAAGCATTCGTCGCTATCAGCACGGTTGGCGAAAAGCCGCAAACCGTCGCTTTCCCGATAGAGCGCGGGCAAGACCGTATCGCTGCCCTGCAAGGCGTCTTCCAGCGCGGCGACAGCAGTTGCGGACGCGGGCGGGAAAGTGATGTGGTGGAGCGGGATGATGTCGCCGCCTGCTTCTGCACGGTTGACAAAATGCGGATTGGGTGCAGCAAGCAGGGTGTTTAGGGGTTCAAGCATGAGGATTACTCTTGGTGAAATGGACGAAAACCGCGTAGCTACCCCGCTTGGCTTATGGCTGCGGATACAGGAAAAACGTCCCCTGCGGCACGACCGGCAGATATTCGCGATAGAAATCCTGCC
>CAURDG010000048.1:0-9119 GCA_963523555.1 uncultured Cardiobacterium sp. | reverse complement strand
AGCGTTCTTGCAGTGCCTGCTTCATCCGGGTAATCGGTTTGATGAGGTACTGGAAGACGGTTTTTTTGCCGGTTTTGATGTCCACGGTTGCGACCATGCCGGGGATGACGCGCAGTTCTTTGCCGTTTTTGTCGGTAAGGTGGCTGTTTTTGGTTTCGACGAGGACACGGTAGTAGGACTGGTTGGCATCGAGGTTGAGTTCGCTGCGGCGACGTTCGTCGCTCAGGGTATCCGGGCTGATGAGGGTGACGGTGCCGTCCAGACCGCCATAGATGGCATAGTCGTAGGCGGAGAGTTTGACGACGGCGGGTAGTCCGGGGCGGACGAAGGCAACGTCCTGCGGGCGGATGTAGGCTTGCACCAGGAGGTTGTCGTCCATCGGCACGATTTCCATGATGTCCTGCCCGGCACTGATAACGCCGCCGACGGTGGTGACTTTGATGTTGTTGACGATGCCACGCACCGGTGAGCGGATTTTTGAGCGTTCGACCGGGTCGGCATGCATGGCAAGGTTTTCGCGTGCCTGGGCGAGTTCGGCTTCGGTGCGGACGAGTTCGTTGTTGGCTTCGGTTTTGTACTGGTTGCGGCGTTCGTTGATTTGCAGGGCGAGGTCGGCAGATTCGCGCTGCATGCGCAGGAGCTCGATTTCGGAGGAGACGCCACGTTTGACCATGGCGGCGGTGCGGCGGATTTGTTCGTCAAGGATGCGTTTGCTTTGTTGCAGGCCGGTGACGGCTTCATCCAGCGCTTTGCGCCGTGCTTTGTAGGCGCTGGTTTCGCGGTCGCGCAGTTCTTTGGAGACGATGTCGGGGAATTTGAGCGGTTTGTCGTAGGCTTCGCTGCGGTAGCGTGCCAGCATGGCTTCGAGGTTGACGACTTTGGCTTCGCTTTCGCGCAGGACGGCAGAGCTGCGGGTATCGTCGATGGTGACGAGGACGTCGCCCGCTTCGACCTGGTCGCCTTCCTTGACGTGCAGTTCGGCGAGGATGCCGGGGTCGAGGCTCTGGATGACTTGCAGGCGGCTGCTGGGGATGATGGATCCCTGCCCGCGCGTGACTTCTTCGAGCTCGTTGTTGTAGGCCCAGACGACAAAAGCAGTGAGGAAGGTGGCGAGAAAGAAGATGCTCCACCACAGGCCGCGATGTTTTTCTTCTTGCAGGGCAGCGCTGAGATCACTGACGAGTTTCAGGTCTTTTTGCGACAGTTTTTGTTTTTTTCTAAGTGCCATGTGCGCCTCAGATGTTTTCTTGTTTGCCGTGGCCGGCAATGATGGTTTGGCCGCTTGTCTGCGCGGGTGGCGGCGGGCTGGCCGGTTTGCCGCTCAAGCGGTCAAGTACGGCTTGTTTCGGGCCATCCATCACGATTTGTCCTTGCTCCATGACGATGATGCGATCCACCAGCATGAGGATTTGCGGGCGGTGGGTCACGACGATCATGGTACGGTCGCGCACCCAGTCGGCAAGCGCGTGCAGGACTTGTTGTTCGGTATTCTGGTCAAGGCCGCTGGTCGGTTCGTCGAGCAGGACGACGCGCGGGTTACGCAAGGTGAGGCGGGCGAGGTTGACGATTTGTTGTTGTCCTCCGGAGAGGCCAGCGCCATTTTCGCCGAGCTGCATGTCCAGACCATGCGGATGCGACTGGATGAGGCGTTCAAGACCGAAACGTTTTAGGGCGTTCAAAAGGATTTCGTCGCTGTAAAAGCTGTCGGCGCGAGCGAGGTCAAGGTTGTCGCGCAGGCTACCGAGAAAGAGGCGCGGCGATTGGGCCAGGAAGGCGATGGTGTTGCGCAGGTAGTAGGGATCGATTTGCCGCTCATCCACGTCGTCCAGCGCGACCAAGCCTTTTTGTGGTTCGTACAGGCCGGAGGCGAGTTTGAGCAGGGTAGATTTGCCGCTACCGATGCGGCCGAGGATGGCGACTTTTTCGCCGGGGCGGATGTGGACGGTGAGGTTATCGAGTACGCGCTTGCCTTCTTTGCCGTAGGCGAAGTTGACGTTTTCGAAGGTGATTTTGCCTTGCGGGTGGTCAAGGGTGATGTATTGACGGTCGGCGTGGCGCTCTATCGGGCGGTTGGTGATGTTGTTCACGCCTTGTAAGGCGAGACGCGCCTGCTGGAAGCGCACGGCCAGTCCGGCAATTTGGGCAACGGGACCGAGGGCACGGCCGGAAAGGATAACGCAGGCGATGAGGGCGCCCATGGTGATGCGGTCGTGCGGGTTGTCGGCATGGATGAGATAGGTACCGTAAACGACGAGGATGACGGTATTAAGTTGCTGCACAGCGGCGGAGAAGCTGGTGACGAAGTTACTGATGTCGCGGGTTTTGATGCTTGATGCCGAGGTTTTAGCAGTGTAGGCATCCCAGCGGCGCTGCGCCCAACTGAAAGCGTTGTTGGCTTTTAGGGTTTCGATGCCTTCTATGGCTTCAACTGCGAGCCCCTGCCGCTGCGAGGACTCGCGCATGGATTCGTTGATGGAACGCGACAGTGGCACTTGCGCGATTACGCCGGCAAGGATGACCACCGGGATGATGGTGAGCGGTACGATGGCAAGTCGCCCGGCTACCATATGCATCACCGAGATGAAGAGCAGGAAGAACGGCATGTCCACGAAGGCAAGCAGGCTGGCGCTGGTCATGAAGTCGCGCACGGATTCGAAATCGCGCAGGTTGTTGGCGTAGGAACCGGAGGAGGCGGGCTTGTCCGCCATGCGTAGCTGCATAACGCGGCGGAACAGCGCGGAAGAGATGATGAGATCGGCTTTTTTGCCGGCGATGTCGGTCAGGTGACCGCGGATGAGTTTGGCGATAAATTCGAAGGTGATGGCGAGTGTCACGCCGATACTCAGCACCCACAGGGTTTCCATGGATTTGTTCGGGATGACGCGGTCGTACACGTTCATGACGTACAGCGAGCTGACCAGTGCCAGGAAGTTAATGATGAAGGTGGCAACAATGACCTGGTAGTAGTAGCGGCGGAAACGCCAGATGACACGCCAGAACCAGCCTTTCGGCAGTTCGTATTCGGGCAGTTCGGAGCGCACGTCTTTTTCGGCTTTGGGCTTGATGAACCAGGTGTAGCCGAGGTATTGGCTTTGCAGGTCGGCAAGGGCGATGCGCCGCTCGCCCATGCCGGCAAATTCCACTAGTGCTTCGTCCCCCTCAATTTTTTTCAGCACGGCGGCTTCGTTGTCGCGCAGCATGATGACAGCAGGCAAAGCCAGGTTGGGGATTTTGCGCAGCGGACGCTCTTGCAGATAGTTGTCAAAGCCCTGGTATTTCAACACTTCGGACAGTTCGCGGAAATCAAAATCGCCGACTTGGTCGCGCGGGGTCAGGGTCGCCAATGTCACGCTGGCCAACGGGGTTCCCATGAGGCGGGTGAGCAGGCTGATATGTTCGAGCAGGGCTTGCATGGAATGCCTTTTCCTTTTGGTTATTTGTGGTTAGCGGCGTCGCCGTGGATTAGTCATGGTCTTGCTTTTCTTGTCGGCTTTTTTGCCATTGTCCGCGGCCAGTGTGGTGCTTTTACTCTTTTTCTTCGGCGCGGGTTTGGCATTCTGGGCAACGGCTTTGCCAGATGCTCTAGTTGCCGGCTGCGGTTTGGCTTTTGTCCGGATGTCGAGGTTACCGGTTTCCATGATGAGCTCGCCGGAGTCGCTGACGTGGACAAAGACTTGTTCCGGACCCGTATAGGGTTCACCTTCGTCTTCGTCGTCGTTATAGGATTCGAGATCAAGAGGGGCGGCGGCATCATCAGCCTCACCATCCAGCGAAGTCAGTTTTAGCGGCTGTTCAGCTTTATCTTTGCCGCCTTTTTTCTTGTCTTTATCATTTCCTTGATCTGCCTCTGGGTCTCCCGCTTTACTGACGTCCGGAATTTTTGCCCATTGCGCCAAATTACCGGTGGCAGAGAGGTAGTCAAGCTTGGCTTTCATCAGGTCGTATTGTGCCTGCACGCGCAATTGTTTGACGCTGGCCAGTTCGCTGTATGCGTTCACCACGTCCAGCAGGGTGCGGGTAGCTATCTTGAATTGGTCTTCGTAGTCCACCACGACTTGTTCCAACGCGCGCGCCTGCGATTCGCTGATTTCGATACGCGATTGGTCTTCACGCATTTGCAGCGCGGCGACTTCGGCGCGTTGCACCAAGCTGTCGTGGATTTGATCCAGTTTGGCCTGCGCCGCTTGTGCCTGATGGCGTTGTAGTTCGATGGTCGGTGTCGTCGCCTTGTTGAAGACGTCTACCGACATGGTGAGGTACACGGAGGAATCGTTGGTATTGGCTTCGCCTTTCAGGCCAACCGCTGGATAACGTGAGCGTTCCGCCGCTTTCAATGCCGCCTGGATACTTTCCAGTTCACGTGCCTGTGCGCGGTAGCTGGGGTGTGCCAACGCATCTTCTTCGCTGACTTTGTATTTATTGAGGATGTCGGTAATCGGCATTTCGGCAAATGGATCGGCCAGCTCGCCTTCGGTTACGGGCGGGTCAACGTAGCGCGCCAGGCGACGCAGTGCCAGCCCCAAGGAGCGTTCATAACTGATGATGGTTTCTTGTACTTGTATTTGCCGTGCTTCGGCTTGGGTAAATTCGGAGCGGCGGCCGGGGTCATATTCAAGAATGATGCGCAACTGCTTGACGATATGTTCGTGCCGCGCCAAGTTTTCTTTGGCGACACGCAGCGATTCGCGCGCCTGCAAGGCTTCGAGGTAATCGGATGCGATTTGAAAGGCGAGTTCTTCCGCGGTCTCACTGGTTTTGTGTTTGTAGTATTGTGTTTTGACGCGATCACGCTCAATACCCGCTCGGGTAGCACCGAAATCGTAAAGACGCCATTCAGCTTCAACGCCGGGGGTGAATTTGTATTTGCCGCCGCTATTAAGAACGGGCTGGTTCACACCGGCCCGTACTTTGGGCCACAGTTCGGCTTCCGTTTGTTCCAGGGTGCTTTGCGCCACGCGCTGATTGGCCTGCGCTTCGACGATTTGTGGGTCTTTGGTCACCGCCGCACGCAGGATCTGCGGCAGGTTTCTGCCGCTCGCCCAAAATGAACAAGCTACCGCCACGAAAGCGGTGACGGTAGCAATCCGGATAAGCCGTTTCATGTCATCCTGTTATAGCAAGGTTCGCTTCATATCGCCGAGGATTTGTGCGAGTAATGTTGTCATTCTCGCCCCCAACGCTCCATCTATTACACGATGATCATATGACAGGGACATGGGCAGCATCAAGCGCGGGGTGAAATCTTTGCCGTTCCACACCGGCTGCATGGCCGAGCGGGAGACGCCAAGGATCGCAACTTCGGGTGAATTGACGATCGGGGTAAAGAACGTTCCACCGATACCGCCTAGGCTGGAGATGGTCATGGATGCGCCGGACATATCTTTCGGGCTCAACTTGCCATCGCGCGCTTTTTTGCTGATGGCAGCGAGATCGCTGGACAGTTCGAAGACGCCTTTTTTATCCACATCGCGGATGACCGGCACGACCAGGCCATTCGGTGTGTCAACGGCAATACCGATGTTGTAATACTTCTTCAGAATCAGCGTCTTGCCATCTGGTGACAATGAGGAGTTGAAACGTGGCAGTTCTTTCAGCGCGCTGACCAGGGCTTTCATCAGGAAGGCCAGCATGGTGACACGCACACCGCGTTTTTCCGCTTCAGCTTTGAGCGAGACGCGGAAGGCTTCCAGTTCGGTGATGTCGGCATAATCGTGCTGGGTGACATGTGGGATGTTCAGCCAGCAACGGATCATCGCGGCACCAGTCAGCACATTGATGCGCGACAGTGCCTGTTCTTCGATTTCGCCAAATTGCGAGAAATCCACGGCAGGTACCGGCGGGATGCCGCTCCCTCCGCTGACAGCGGCGGCAACGGGGGCACCATCAACCAAAAGACCTTTGACGTAAGCCTTGATGTCGCTTTCGAGGATGCGGCCACGCGGTCCGGTACCTTGGACTTTGCCGAGATCCACGTTCATTTCGCGGGCGAATTTACGCATGGAGGGGCTGGCGTGAGCGGTGGCGAAGGCGGCTTCGTCAATTTTGGCATTGGCAGCAGCCGGAGCAGCAACAGCCGCCGGGGCTGGCGCAGGAGCGGGCGCCGGTTTGGGCGCTTCTACTGGGGCAGCAGGCGCTGCTTGCGGCGCTTCTGCCGCAGGTGCTGCGGCTGATGCAGCAGCGGCACCGCCGCTAACGGTGGCGACCAAATCGCCCTGTTTGACTTTATCGCCGACTCTGATGGCAACGCGGTCCACTTTACCGGCGATTTCCGTTGGTACTTCCATGGAGGCTTTGTCGGATTCCAGTACCAGTACGGATTGGCCGACTTCGACGGTATCACCGGCTTTGATCAATACTTCGATGACATCAACGGCGTCAAAATCGCCAATGTCGGGGATGCGAATTTCATTGCTCATTTCAATATCCTGTTTCTATTCTGGAATTAACGGTACAAGGGGTATTTGTCTTCGGTGTCGATGCCGTATTTGTCGATCGCTTTCTTCACGTCGGCGGCAGTCGCCTTGCCTTGATCGGCCAGTGATTTCAACGCAGCCACGACCACATGGTAGCGGTTCACTTCAAAGTGACGGCGCAAGGCTTCGCGGGTATCGGAACGGCCGTAGCCGTCGGTACCAAGTACCAGCATGTCGCGGTCTTTTGGCAAGTACGCGCGGATTTGATCCGGATAGGCGCGGATGTAGTCAGTCGAGACGATAATCGGGCCTTCTTTGCCATGCATCACTTCGTTCAGATAGGCGGTGCGTGGTTTGCTCTCCGGATGCAGGCGGTTGTAGCGCTCAACATCGGCGGCCTCGCGCGCGAGCAGGGTGAAGGAGGTAGCACTCCATACATCGGAACCGATGCCCCATTCATCCGCCAGCAATTTGGCGCCTTCCAGCACTTCTATCAGGATGGAACCGGAACCCATCAGCTGTACGTGTCCCTTGCTGCCTTTGTGGGCGGCGACGGGATGCAGGCCTTTGAGGATGCCCTCCGTGCTGCCTTGCGGCATTTCCGGATGCGGGTAGTTTTCGTTGAGCAGGGTCAGGTAGTAGTACACGTCCTCATGCTCGGCGTACATGCGGCGGATGCCGTCACGCACGATAACCGCGACTTCATAGGCAAAAGTCGGGTCATAAGGGATACAGTTCGGAATCAGCGCCGCATGCATATGGCTGTGACCGTCTTCGTGTTGCAGACCTTCACCGTTCAGGGTAGTGCGGCCAGCAGTACCGCCAAGCAGAAAGCCGCGCGCACGTTGATCGCCCGCTGCCCAGGCGAAGTCGCCGAAGCGCTGGAAGCCGAACATCGAGTAATAGACAAGGAACGGAATCATTGGTACGCCGTGCACGCTGTACGCGGTGCCAGCCGCGATCCAGTCACACATCGCGCCGCCTTCGTTAATCCCTTCTTGCAGGATTTGCCCGTTGGCAGATTCCTTGTAGTACATCAACTGGTCGGCATCGGACGGCGTATATTGCTGACCGAGCGGGTTCCAGATGCCGTATTGGCGGAACATACCTTCCATGCCAAAGGTGCGGAATTCGTCCGGCACGATCGGCACGATGTGCTTGCCCAGGGCCTTATCTTTCATCAGTGCGCCCAGCACACGGACAAATGCCATCGTGGTGGAAATTTCACGTCCTTCCTTGGTCGCGGCGGTGATGGAAGAGAATAGATCTATCGCCGGCACGGGCAGGGACGGTGCACGGTCATTGCGTGACGGCACGAAGCCTTCCAGCGCACGACGGCGGGCGAGCAGATATTCCTGCTCCGGCGAGCCGTCAGCAAATTTCAAATACTCAACCTTTTCGACCTGCTCATCAGTCAGCGGCAGGTGGAAGCGATCGCGGAAGGCGAGCAGCTGTTGCAAATCCATCTTCTTGGATTGGTGCGCGACGTTTTGCGATTCGGCCGAACCGCCCATCGCCCAACCCTTGACCGTGTGCATCAGAATCAGCGTTGGTTTGCCACTTTCCTGCGCTGCCTTGTACGCTGCATAGACTTTGAGCGGGTCATGACCGCCGCGTTGCAGTGCCCAGATTTCATCGTCAGTCATGTCGGATACCAGCGCCTTCAATTCGAGTGAATTGAAGAAATGCTCGCGGACATAGGCACCATTTTTGGATTTATACGTCTGATAATCGCCGTCGACGACTTCCATCATGCGCTTGCGCAATACGCCGTCCACATCGCGGGCGAGGATTTTGTCCCAGTTGCTGTCCCACAGCACCTTGATGACATCCCAGCCGGCGCCACGGAATTCACCTTCCAGCTCTTGCACAATTTTGCCGTTGCCGCGTACCGGGCCGTCCAGGCGCTGCAAGTTACAGTTGACGACGAAGACCAGATTGTTGAGCTTTTCGCGTGCGGCGAGGCCGATTTGCCCGCGTGATTCCGGCTCGTCCATTTCGCCATCGCCGAGGAAAGCCCAGACCTTGCGGCCTTTCGCCTCAATCAGGTTGCGGCTTTCCAGATAACGCATGAAACGCGCCTGATACAGCGCCATCATTGGGCCCAAGCCCATGGAAACCGTCGGGAACTGCCAGAAATGCGGCATCAGCCACGGGTGCGGATACGAGGAAAGACCGTTACCGCCGACTTCCTGCCGGTAGTTGTCGAGTTGTTCTTCCGTCAGACGGCCTTCAAGGAAAGCACGGGCGTACATCCCTGGCGCGCAGTGACCCTGGAAGAAAACCAGATCGCCGCCCTGATCGCCATCCTGGCCATGCCAGAAGTGGTTTTGCCCGACCTCATACATCACGGCCGAAGACGAAAAACTGGCGATATGACCGCCGACATTCGTGTGCTTGCCGGCGCGGATAACCATCGCCAACGCATTCCAGCGCACGAAAGCCTCGATGCGTTTTTCCAGCGCGAGATCGCCCGGATAGGCGGGCTGGCGCTCGGCCGGAATCGTATTGTAGTAAGGGGTGGTAAAGCCGCTGGTGAAGCCCAGGCCATCGCGCGAAGCCTGCTCCAGCAACGTCTCAATAATGAAGTGGGCGCGCTCTTCGCCCTCTTCGCGCAATACGCTGGCAAGCGATGCCAGCCATTCCCTGGTCTCTTGGGGGTCAATGTCTTTTTTCATCTTGGTGTTTACTCCGAAAAAATACGCA
>CAURDG010000047.1:0-9181 GCA_963523555.1 uncultured Cardiobacterium sp. | reverse complement strand
ATTGCAAGGTGGGCGGGGTGAGCAGCGACTCTATCTGGTTACGGAAGTAGTGGTTGCCGTTGCGGTTGTCGTACTGTTCGGCGAGGGTGCGGGCGTGTTCGGCGGCGTCCGGATAGTAGGGCGCGGCGGCGGTCAGGTATTGCAGGTAGGTGAAGCTGTTGTTGGCACAGGAGGCGTAGATGGCGTCGCTGTGTTTGTCAAAGAGCGCGCGGGCGTCGCTGTGCTCGCCCAAGCGGTTTTTTAGCTGGATGAGGCGCGGCATGATGTGGATGTGTTCGTCACCGGCGTTTTCGATGAGTTGGACGGCGTCATTCAGGGTTTCGGCGGCGCGCGCCCAGTCGCCGATGTGGATCATGCTGCTGATGGCGGGGTAATAGGTGATATGCGGCACTTCGGCGCAGGTGAGTTCGCCGGCGAGGATCGGTGCGGCGAGTTCGACGGCTTTTTGGTACTGGCCGATGAAGTGGTGGTAGTTGACGAGTTCGGTCTGTTCGCAGGCGGGGCAGTCGGCGCTGTAATCGGCTTCGGTCTCCTGCCAGGCGGTGTAGTGCGCTTTCGCAGCATCGACGTCGCCCATGTCCATGCTCATGAGCATTTGGGTTTTGTGTACGGCGGACTGGCTGAGGCCCGCCCAGTCGTAGCGGTCACGCATGATTTCGCCGGCAAGGTTCAGGCGTTCTTTTTCGACGCCGAGGTCTTGCGCCAGTTTGGCGATGACCCATTTGTGCTGCCACAGGTTGAGCATCAGCGGCTGCCAGGCGGTATTTTTTTCGTCTTCGCTCGCGTTTTCGTCGTTGTAACAGGCGACGAATTGTTCAGTGTGGTAATCGGTCAGCCATTGCAGGCAGTACATTTGCAGGCCGGGGCTGAAGCGTTCGTCCAGGATTTCTTCACCGATGATGTGTTCGGCAATGGCGGCGCAGGTGTCGTTATCGCCGGCTTTTTCGGCTTCATTGAAGGCGGCGATGACGGTTTGCTGGCGTTGTTCGTTGTTATCAAGGGCGGCGAGTTGTTCGCGCAGTTGGCTGATGTCGGTCATGGGGTGTTCGTGGTAATGGATTAAGCGGCGTAAGCCCGGTGTTTGTCCCGCTTGGCGGGTGATGGGAGGGTTTGCAGGGCGGGTTTTGTCCCGTCGCACGTTATGGTAATGGCGGGCCGAAGCCCGCCTTAATGACAGATGATTTCAGGTTTGTATTAAACGTATTTCCGGTGTTCTCCGCCGTGGGCGACGTTGTCGATGCAGCGCGGACAGAGGCCGGGGTAAGCGGCGTTCTTGTTCACGGTCGGCAGGATGTGCCAGCAGCGTTCGCATTTTTCGCCCTGTGCTTTTTTCACGGTGATCGCGAGTGCATCGCCGGCGCGCAGGGTGACTTTGGAGACGATGTACACGTAGCGCAGTTCATCTTCGAGACGTTCTAGGGTGGCAAGCGTCGCCGCCGGTGCGGTGATGTCGAGTTCAGCTTCGAGTGAGCCGCCGATGTCGCCGTTTTTGCGCGCGGCTTCCAGCGCGGTGTTCACTTCTTCACGCACGCGGTTGATTTCGGCCCAGAAGGCGGCGTCATACTGCGGGTCGTAATCAGCGAGGTCGTCGTAGAAACGGGTGAGGAAGACGGACTCGGCGCGTTCGCCCGGCATATGCCGCCAGATTTCTTCGGCGGTGTAGCTGAGTATCGGCGCGAGCCAGCGCACCATCGCTTCGAGGATGTGCCAGATGGCGGTTTGCGCGCTGCGGCGGGCGATGTTGTCGGTAGCGACGGTGTATTGGCGGTCTTTGATGATGTCGAGGTAGAAACCGCCCATATCCACCGCGCAGAAGTTGAAGAGTTGCTGGTAGATGAGGTGGAACTCGTAGTTCTGGTAGGCGGTGATGATGTTGTGGTGCAGTTCGTTGGCGCGGGCGAGGGCATAGCGGTCAAGTGCCAGCAGTTGTTCCAGCGGCACGGCGTGGCGCGCGGGGTCGAAGTCGTGCAGGTTGGCGAGCAGGAAGCGGCAGGTGTTGCGGATACGGCGGTAGGCATCGGCGCGCTGCTTGAGGATGTTGTCCGAGAGGCTGACTTCGGCGCTGTAATCGGCGGAGGATACCCAGAGTCGCAGAATGTCCGCCCCAAGGCTGTTGATGACTTTTTGCGGCTCGACGACGTTGCCCAGCGATTTGCTCATTTTCCGCCCGCTTTCGTCCACGGTGAAGCCGTGGGTGAGGAGGCCGCGATACGGCGGTTTGCCGTCAATGGCGCAGCCGGTGAGCAGCGAGGAATGGAACCAGCCACGGTGCTGATCCGAGCCTTCGAGATAGAGGTCGGCGGGGTAGCCGATGTCGTCGCGTCCGCGCAGGACGGCGTAGTGGGTGCTGCCGGAATCGAACCACACATCCAGCACGTCATTGAGTTTTTCGTATTTTTCGCAATCGGCGGCGGGAATGAGGTCTTCCAGGGCGAGGGTGAACCATGCTTCGATGCCGTCTTTGGCGATGACCGCAGCGGCTTTGTCCATGATGGCGAGGATATCCGGATGCAGTTCGCCGGTGTCTTTGTGCTGCACGAAGCACAGCGGCACGCCCCAGTAACGCTGGCGGGTAATACCCCAGTCCGGGCGGGTGGCGATCATGTTGGTCAGGCGGCTGCGGCCCCATTCGGGGGTGAAGCGGACGTTTTGCAGGCCATCCAGCGCGGTTTGACGCAGGCCGTTTTTGTCCATGCTGATGAACCATTGTGCGGTGGCACGGTAAATGGTCGGACTGTGGTGCCGCCAGCAGTGCGGATAGCTGTGGCGGATGGGGGCGTAGTGGGCAAGGCGGTCTTTTTCTTTGAGGAGTTCGACAACTTTGGGGTTGGCCTTGAAGACGTTTTCGCCGGCGAAATAGGGGGTATCGTCGGCAAAGCGGCCATCGGCAAGGACGGGGTTCACGTCCACGCCGATACCGTAGTGGCGGCAGACTTCAAAGTCTTCGACACCGTGCGCGGGGGCACTGTGGACGCAGCCGGTGCCCGCGTCGAGGGTGACGTGTTCGCCGTTGATGAGCAGACTGTCGCGCTCAATGAAGGGGTGAGCGAGAACGAGGCGATCCAGCGCTTTGCCACTGACGGTGGCGATAGTTTGCCACGGGGTTTCCACACCCCAGCGCTCGCGCACGCTGTCGATGAGGTCTTGGGCGATGATGAAGTGGCGGCTGCCGTCGTGGATGAGGGCGTATTCAAGTTCGGGATGCAGGGCGACGGCAAGGTTCGCAGGCAGGGTCCACGGTGTGGTGGTCCAGATGATGACGTCCACGGCATCAGGGACAGTAGCGAGATTCATGCGGCGAGCGAGCTCGGCGGTGTCGCGCACGGCAAAGCGCACGTCGATGGATTCCGAGGTTTTGTCTTCGTATTCAACTTCCGCTTCGGCCAGCGAGGAGCGGCAGTCCAAACACCAGTTGACCGGCTTGAAACCGCGCACCACATGGCCGTTAGCGACGATATCGCGCAGGGCGCGGACGATGCCCGCTTCCGTCTGCGGCTGCATGGTGAGATAGGGATGCGCCCAGTCGCCGAAGACGCCGAGGCGGATGAAATCGGCCTTTTGCAACTCGACCTGGCTTGCGGCATAACTGCGGCAAGCGGCGCGGAATTCCGTCGCACTCACCTTCGCGCCCGGTTTGCCGATTTTTTGCTCGACCTTCTGCTCAATCGGCAGGCCGTGGCAGTCCCAGCCAGGGACGTAAGGACAATCGAAACCGAGCATCTGGTGCGATTTGGTGATGATGTCTTTCAGGATTTTATTGAGGGCATGGCCGACGTGAATCGCGCCGTTGGCGTAGGGCGGGCCATCGTGCAGGATGAATTTTGGGCTGCCCGCGAACGCTGTGCGCTGCTTGTCGTAAATATCGTTGTCCTGCCAGAAAGCGAGGATTTCCGGCTCACGTTGCGGCAGATTACCGCGCATCGGGAAATCAGTGGTGGGCAGATTCAGAGTGTCTTTATAGTCAGCCATATTGTTGTTCCTGTTGAATAAAAAATCGGGTATCGGCGATGTCCTGCCGGATTTGCGCTTGCAGCGCGGCGGCGTCGGCAAAGCGGCAGGTTCTGCGCAAAAAATGGCGGATGTGAACGCGCAACGTCGCGCCATAGAGGGCCGCGCTATGGTCAAGCAAATGCACTTCCAGCTTGCGCTGCCTGCCGCCAAACGTCGGGGTCGTGCCGACATTGGCGACGCCCCAATGCAGCGCATCATCAGAAGCGATAGCAACCTGCACCACATACACCCCGTCCGGCAGGCACCAGTTAGCGGGCAAATGCACATTGGCCGTCGGTGTGCTGAGTGCATGACCGCGCCCCGCGCCGTGCCGCACCTTGCCGGTAAACGTCACATCGTGTCCGAGCAGATCGCGGGCATGGGCGATGTCATGCGCGGCCAGCGCCGCCCGAATCCGCGAGCTGGAAATGCGTGCGCCATCTGCCTGCACCGTTGGCAAAGCCTGCAAACGGAAACCCGCTTGAGCCGCAAAACGCGTCAGCAGGGCAAAATCACCGCGCCCGCGAAAGCCGAAGCGGAAATCGTCGCCCACCAGCAAAAAACGCAGCCGCAGCGGCAGCAAATACTCTCGGATAAAGTCTTCCGGCTCCTTGCGCATCAGGGCCTGTGTAAACGACAGCAGCAGCCAGTGTTCTAAACCACACTGCGCGAGCCAGTGGGCACGGTCACGCAGCGGCGTAAGCAGTGCGGGCGGTTCACCGCTGACCAGCGACTTTGGATGCGGAAAAAAACTGAGCAGGGCGGTGCTGAGATTATCCACCGCTGCTTCCGCTGCGAGCGTACGCAAAATGACCTGATGACCACGGTGGACGCCATCAAAATTACCGATGGCAAGGGCGACCGGATGCGGCAACGCCGGATGACGCTGCCAACGGTGAATGAGCATGGGGCCTCGCGCAAAAAGCGCGCATTATAAAGACTTGCCTACCGCTGCGACCAGCATCGCGCGGTGTGGTTCCAGGTCATAACCGCAAACAGCCGCGCGGGCGACAAGTTCATCAACCGGCGTACCGGCTGCCGCTTCGCCCAAGGCCCAGGTGAGTGTGCTGCGCATCCCGCTCTTGCAGAACATCAGCGTCGTTTCACCACTTGCTAGCGCCTTGCGGGTGGCTTCAATCACTTCCGGCGGGAACAACCCGCCCTTTACCGGCAGATGCAGGGTGCGGATACCCTCTGCGGCAGCAGCAGCGGCGATGTCAGCAAACGCGGGTTGCAACGTGCCTTCGCCGTCGGGACGGTGGCAGATAATCTGCGTGATGCCCTGTGCGCGCAGGGCGGGAAGATCGCCGGGCTGGATTTGCTCGCTGATATAAAGATGATTGTGCAGGTGTTGCATGGGATTTCTCGGTTATATAAAAGAAGGTGGGATGATAGCGCCTTGCCTGGTGCCTGTCAGGACAGAAACACATATGGTTGCCCACTTAGCAAGAACTTGGCGTTTATCCCTCTTAATGATCATCCGGGAACTCTGTATTTATCCCATTTGGCAACCTTCTCAAAGCCCAGTGTTTATCCCGCTTGCCGGGCGCAGTAAGCTCGTATTTTTGCCCGTTCGGCGCTACTTAACTGCTCAATCATGGCGATAACGCTGGCAGCGTTGTCGTTCGTCTGCGTCGCGCTAAAGAGTGAGCGCACATAGTCATCTGCCGGATGGTTCTGGATGTCCTGCGGTGTCGCGACTTGCACCAGCCGCCCTTGGTGCATCACGCCGATGCGGCAGGCGAGTTTCAGCGCCTCCGCCATGTCGTGGGTGACGAAGACGATGGTGGTGCCGAGTTTTTTATGGATCAGCGACACGGTTTCTTGCAGGGAGGCGCGGGCGAGCGGATCGAGAGCGGAAAAGGGCTCGTCCATCAGCAGGATGTCGGGTTTGGCGGCAATGGCGCGCAGGATGCCGACGCGCTGTTGCTCGCCGCCGGAGAGTTCGTGCGGATAGCGGTTTTGGTATTGCGTGGGCGAGAGGCCGACGAGTTCGAGCAGTTCGCTGGCGCGCGCTTTGCGTTGCGCCTTGTCCCAGCCGAGAACGTCGGGCATCAGTTCAATGTTCTGTGCAACGGTCATGGTGGGGAAGAGGGCGATTTGTTGCAGCACGTAGCCGATGCGGTGGCGCAGCGGGCGAATGTCGTAGTCTTTGATGCGCCGGCCGTTGAAGTACACGTCGCCGTCGGTCGGCTCGGTAAGCGCATTAATCATGCGCAGGGTGGTGGATTTGCCGCTGCCAGAGCCGCCCACCAGCACGAAAAATTCGCCCTGGTAGATGGTGAGGTTCAGTTCACTCACGGCGGCGTGGCTGTCGTAGCGTTTGCTGACGTTTTTGAATTCGATCAGCGGGATGTGTTCAGGCTGCATAAATATCGCTCACGACTTCGGCAAAACGGCGTGGTGCGCGACCCAATAGTTGCGGCAGGTCGTCTGAAACAGTGGCGAGTTCGCCGCCCGCGATCGCGGTGTAGGTGGATACCCACGCTTCGATTTGCCAGGCGGGCGTTTCAGGGTAGTCGCGTTTGCGGCTGGCATAGGCTTCATCAAGGGTTTGGTTGTGGTAGCGGTGCGGTTTGCCGGTGATGTCGGTCAGAACGGCGGCGATGTCGGCGAAGGTCAGTGCTTCGCTGCCGGTGAGGGTGTAGCTGCGGTTATGGTGGCGGTCGTCGCCAGAGGCGATGGCAGCAAGGATGTTGGCCGCCGCTTGTGCTACGTCCTGCTGTGAGACGCAGGCAACGCGGCCATCGCCTGCAGGGCCGGCGATGATGCCGTTGGCGTTGGCAATCGTCGCCATCATTTCACTGTAGAAGTTGTCGCGCAGGAAGGTGTAGCGCATGGCGGTTTGCTGGATAGCAGCTTCGGTCGCGGCGTGGGTGCGCGCCAGGGTGAAGGTGCTGCTGGCGCTGGCGCCGGCGAATGACAGATACACCAGATGCTGCACGCCTGCCGCTGCCGCCGCGCGCACCAAGGTCAGGTGTTCCTGCTCGCGCGTTGGGCTTTCGGCGGCGGACACCATAAAGAGCACATCCACGCCGCTTAACGCCTGCCGGGCCAGCTCGAAGTCGCCGTAGGCAAAGAGGCGCGCTTCGCAAGCGGGCAGATCGGGCGCTTTGGCGGGGGTGCGCAGCGGCAGAATCAGCGGCAAACCGCGTGCGCTGAGGTGGCGGGCGACCATGCCGCCGATGTGGCCGCTTGAACCTGTAATGGCAATTTTCATCGGAACTCCTTCTGCTACATCCTATTTAACGGCAATCTCACATTCGCATTCCACTTCAAAATTCAAAGAATTGGCAATGAAACACAAGCGATGAGCTTCGTGGTGCAGGGCTTTGGCTTTTTCAATGTGCTGCGCTTGGGTGATAGTTACCTGTGGCCGCAAGGTGGCTTTGATAAACCTGCCCAGCTGGGTGCTGTCGCCTTCGTCCATCACGGCTTCGGCGTTATCGGTATAGGCGGTTACGGTAATACCTGCGGCGCTGCACAGGTGCAGATACCAGAGCTTGTGGCAGGCGGAAATGGCCGCAAGCAGCATGTCTTCGGGATTGTGGCGGTGTTCGTCGCCGCGAAAGGCGGGGTCAGATGAGCCGTGCAGGTCGGGTTTGCCGGCGATTTTGACGGTGTAATTGCGTGAATAGGCGGTGTAGGACGCAGTGCCTTTACCCAAATTGCCCGTCCATTCCACGGTGGCGCGGTAGGTGTGGTGTTTGCTCATGGGGGTCTCCTTGTTGCTTGGTGATGGGTTTCAATTTATTCGAGTGCAGGCTGCTTTTGGCG
Source organism: uncultured Cardiobacterium sp. (assembly GCA_963523555.1). Lineage (GTDB taxonomy): Bacteria > Pseudomonadota > Gammaproteobacteria > Cardiobacteriales > Cardiobacteriaceae > Cardiobacterium. The sequence continues at coordinate 1,414 of CAURDG010000047.1, read as the reverse complement.
TTTCAGGTAGCATTTGGACGATTTTCAAACACCGTATCCGGTCCCCATTCCTCCGCCAAAAAATCCACAAATGCCCGGATTTTCGGGCTGACGGCACGTCCTGCGTAATAGACAGCGTTGAACGAGGTCGGCACGGCAAGTCGGCGATCGGGGAAGAGTTCCGTCAGCCGTCCTGCCGCCAAATCCGCGTCCACCATGAAATCGGGCAGGCTGGCGATGCCTTGCCCGGACAGGCAGAGCCGTTTGACCGTCTCGCAACTGTCGGCGCAGAGTTTTGGGCGGGCAGTGTATGCCTGTCCGTCGTCGCAGGCGATGTCCCACACGTTCAGCACGCTCGGCTCGCAATAGCCCAGGCAGCAGTGCCGTTCCAATTCGGAAGGGTTCTGCGGCATGCCGTGTTGCGCCAGATAATCGGGCGCGGCGACCACTTTGCGGTAGCTGTCGAAAAGGGGGCGCACGCGCAGGGACGAATCGTCCAGCCGCCCCGCGCGGATGGCGACATCGACCCTGCGTTCAATCAGGTCGATGCGGTTTTCAGACGAGGTCAGCGACACGTCCACCTGCGGATAACGGCGGCAAAACGCCCCGATGAGCGGCACAAGGCGGTTCAACACCAGCGCGGTGGCGGCATCGACACGCAGCAAACCCTGCGGCACGCCGCTTGCCGCGCGGATTTCCGCTTCCGCCTGCGCCATGTCTTCCAGAATCTTTTTGGCGCGGCGGAAATACTGCGCGCCTTCTTCGGTGGTGCTGATTTGTCGCGTGGTGCGGTTGAGCAGGGTAACGCCGAGCTTGGCTTCCAGCCGCTTCACACTGCGGCTGACGGCAGAATTGTCGGTTTTCAATATTGCTGCCGCGCGGGTAAAACCGCCGTTTTCCACCACGGCAACAAAAAAACGGAGGTCGTCTGAATGGGTTTGCAGAGTCATGAAAGCTGCCTGAAATAACGATATTGTTGTGATTTTAGCAGAAGTGTTTTGTAGATTGATGGAATTATCGTCAATAAAAAACCGACGATAATCCTGTTTTTACACCACAATAGGAGCAAGAAATGACCTTGAACCAAGATTTGATGAACGCCGTCCGCACCTTGAGCGATGCAGGCTGCCATTACCGTTTGGACGAATTGGCGGGCTGTTACGAGCCTGATTTGCACATCCTTATCGTCCAGCCGGACGGTAACGTGCTGTCGTTCGGCTACGAACAGAACATGGCGTTTTTCCGCGAACGCCGCGATGCGGGCGCGCCGCCGATTAACACGTCCATTCATTTCAATATCGCCGAAGTGCAGGGCGGCACAGGTTTCGTTACCGCCATCCGCCGCATGGATTTGGGCTCCGGCACGGGCGAGCAGGAAATCGTGGCGTAATGGACAAAACGGGTGCTTTTTTTGAGACGTGGGACTCTAATGGAC
>CAURDG010000046.1:0-9355 GCA_963523555.1 uncultured Cardiobacterium sp. | reverse complement strand
ACCTGCATCGAACTCTCGCTCGCCCCCGGCATCAAGGTCAGCTCCATCACCAACCTTGACCGCGACATCGCCCGTCTCCTCTCTGTGCCTAGTGTGCGCGTTGTTGAAGTCATCCCTGGTCGCCCCTTCATTGGCCTTGAAATCCCGAACCGCAAGCGGGAAATGGTGCCACTGCGTGGCGTCCTTGAATCCCCGCAATACCAAAAAGAAACCTCCCCGCTTACCGTCGTCCTCGGCGCGGACATCAGCGGCAAACCCGTCATCACCAATCTCGGCAAAATGCCGCACCTGCTCGTTGCCGGCACCACTGGTTCGGGCAAATCCGTCGGCATCAACGTCATCCTCGCCAGCATGCTGTACAAGTCCAAGCCGGACGAACTCAAACTCATCCTGGTGGATCCGAAAACCGTCGAACTCGCCATGTACCGCGACATCCCGCACCTGCTCACCCCGGTTGTCACCGATATGAACGACGCCGAAAACGCCCTGCGCTGGGCGGTGGCCGAAATGGAGCGCCGCTACCAGCTCATGGTCGCCTTCAAAGTGCGCAAAATGGACGAATTCAACAAAGTCATCCGCGAAGCCGAAGCGCGCGGCGAACACATCACCGACCCGACGGTTGACCCTGCCCTCTACATCGGCCTCGCCAACCAGCCGCCGGTACTGAAAACCCTGCCCTACATCGTCATCGTTATTGACGAACTCGCCGACCTGATGATGGTCGCCGGCAAAAACGTTGAACAACTCATCGCGCGCATCGCGCAAAAAGCACGCGCAGCGGGCATCCACCTCATCCTCGCTACCCAGCGCCCCTCCGTGGACGTCATCACCGGCCTTATCAAATCCAACATCCCGACGCGCATCGCCTTCCAGGTTTCCTCCAAAATCGACTCGCGCACCATCCTGAACGGCCAGGGCGCGGAAACCCTGCTCGGCAACGGCGACATGCTCTTCCTTTCGCCCGGTGTAGGCGGCGCGCGCCGCGTTCACGGCGCCTACATTGACGACCAGGAAGTGGACCGCCTCACCACCTACCTCAAAACCCAGGGCGAACCCGACTACGAAGACGCCATCCTCGCCCCTGCCGCCACGAATAACGGTAATGGCAACGGTGGCGGCAAAGACGGCGACGATGCCGAACTTGATCCGCTCTACGATCAGGCCGTGCAAGTCGTCATCGAATCCGGCAGGGCCTCCATCTCCGGTCTGCAACGCCACCTCAGCATCGGCTACAACCGCGCCGCGCGCATGGTGGACGTCATGGAACGTGCCGGCCTCGTCTCCGCGCCTGACCACAAAGGCGTGCGCAAAGTCCTCACCGGCGGTAGCGTGGGTGATGACTATTAAACGCCCGTCACCTACCGCCAAAGCGGCGGCAAACCACAGCCCCGCATAATCCCGCCTCTGCCAAACCACAAGGAACCCACATGAAAAAGACCCTGCTCATCAGCCTCGGCATAGCCCTCGCCCTGCCCGCATACAGCCAGCAAGCAGCTCCCAAGCCTGCCGACAATGCAGCCGCCAAACAGGCCGCCACCAATTCCCTCTACCAGCGCCGCCCTGCCGCCGACAAAAAGCCAGCAGCCAGCACGGAAAAACCAGCAGCAAATGCAGAAAAACCTGCTGACAAACCCGCCGCTACCGATACCACCAGTGGTAACGCGCTGGATGCCTTCATGAAAGGCACCAAAGACCTGCAAGCGAGCTTCACTCAAACCGTATATAGCAAGCGCGGCGAAGAAACCAGCAAAGGCCAAATGTGGGTCGCCAAACCCGGCAAATTCTACTGGGATTACCAAAGTCCTAACCCACAGAAAATCATCAGTAACGGCAAAAAGGTGTACCACTACGACATTGAGCTCGAACAAATCAGCATTCGTGGCCGTGACGAGCTCGTTGGTGATGTCGCTGTCGAACTTCTGAACGGCGAAGACAACATCTCTCGCAATTACAACATCGACCGCGTTGTCAAAAACCTCACCCCGCCGCGCCTGCAAAAATGGGTGGGTAACGGCGTCACCTACCGCCTGAAACCAAAAACCCGCCAGGAAGAATACGATGCCCTCTGGGTCATCCTTGATGGCAACAGCATCAGCGCCGTGATGATTGACGGCGGCAGCAGCCAGACCATCCTCAACTTCACCAACATGAAGCGCAACGTCGGTATCCCCGCCAGCCAATTTGAGTTCACACCACCCAAAGGCGTGGACGTCGTCGGCAAATAAATACGAGTAAACGCTATTAATATCAAACAAAGTGGGCACAAGATGCCCACTTTTTCATTCAAATGCTGATCCAAAAACGTACTGCTATCCCTCTTGATAGCTCTTTCAGATTAGAGAACCTACCGTACTACCTGTACTGTCTGCGGCGGCGCGCCTTATTACGCTTTTTTATCTATTCAACTAGACGCTGAGATGCGACGAAGCACACTGACTGCGCCTGTTTGCTGGGTCAAGCGCCACCTTACTTTTGCCCGCTCCTATTCCCGAGCATTTCCTTCACAAGCCCAGATTACCCTGCCTGATCAAAGCCGATACTCGCGCTGATAGGCGATGAGCGCCGCCTTGTGCGTGCGCCAGTCGGGTTGGGCGGCGTCCATCAGGGCATAAAAGGCGGCGCTGTGGTTGTGCTCTTGCAGGTGGCAGAGTTCGTGGATGATGACGTGGCGGATTTGCGCCGGCGGGTACTGAATCAGCGCGGTGTTGAAAGTGATGATGCCGCCCCTGCTGCAATTGCCCCAGCTGCGGCGCATATGGCGGTAGCGCAGCGGCGGCATCGCGGCGACCCACGGGCAATGCGGCAGGGCAGCGGCGACGAGGGCGGGGATGTGCGCTAGGCTTTGCGCGCGGTGGAAGGCGCGGAAGCGGGCGGCAAGGGTGGCATCATCCGCCGGGGTGGTGGTGAGCATGTCGCCGGCAAGCCGGATGCGGGCGGTGGCGTCCGCGCGCAGGGCGAGGCGGTAAGTGGCACCGAGCAGTTGCTGCGGGCTGCCATCGGCGTAGGGAGCGGGTGGCCGGTTTTCCTGTGGATGGGCGTGAGCGGCGATCCAGTCGAGATTGCTGCGGATGAAATGTTCGATGTCAGCACGGCGGCTGCGCGGCGGATGCGAGAGGTAGAGGGTGCCGCTGCCATCCACGCTGAGGCGCAGGCGGCGGTTGTTGCGACGCGGCGGGCGCAGGTGGATGCGGTAGGTGTGGCCGTGGAAGGGGATGTCGAGGGTGTGCATGGAGGTTCAAAGGGTGGCGACGGTCTCGCCGTCATCAAAGACAAGCGTTTTCTCCGGCCAGCGCAAAGCGGCGAGACGGTAAGCGGAGTGTTGCGGTGCGATGCCTGCCTTGCGGTCACGCCAGCGCGCGCCGACGGCGTAGTCGCAGCAGAAGACGTTGTGCCGGGCGCCGAACCAGTGCTGCGGCGGGCAGGGAAAGAGCGGATGTTCGCCACGCCAGCGGCGCCAGTAGTGGCCGATGACAACGGCGGGCGCGTCATGATAATCCTGCCACCACGGCGTGCGGACGACGAAGCGCCAGCGCCCGCCGGCGTAATGCGGCGCGGCGGCAGGGCTCTCGCTGCCGCAAGTCAGGGCGCGGACAGGATTGCCCCGGCTGTAGTAGCTGTCACGCGCGGCGGTCGCGGGGCGGTAGGCGGGCGCATAGCCAAGATCGTGCAGGTCGCCGTCGCGCGCCTCCTCCGCCTGCCAGGCGGGATACCACGGCTGTTGCCCCGCGTCTTCGGCAAGCGCGTTTTCCCAGCGGCGGTGGTTGGCGACGAGATCGTCGTCCGGCGCAGCGCGCAGACGGGCGATGGCAGCAGGCAGCCAGGCGGCGTGAACGATGCGCAGGTCGTCCCGCTCCAGCACGAGCGGTTGTGCGGCGAGAAAGCGGTGCAGCACCGTTTTGCCGGCGGCGGGGTAATGCTGCCACGGGGCGAAATCAGCGGCATCCTTGTCGGCACGCTGCGCGAAATACCAGCCGGAACCCGGCTTGGCATCGCCCAGCAGCAGGTTGATTTCATGATTGCCGAGCACCATTTGCGCATACCCGGCGGCGTGGGCCCGCATGAACCAGCCCAGCACGGCAGGAACGTCGTTGCCGCGATCAACGAGGTCGCCGACAAAGATAAGGCGCCGCCCCTGCGGATGACCGCCGTCCGGGCGGTAGCCGAGGTGACCGAGCAGTTGTTGCAGGGCGGCGTATTCGCCGTGGATGTCGCCGATGATGTCGAGGGCACCGGCGGGCAGCGTGTCGATATGGGGCATGGGGTGAATAAGGTCGTTGCAAATAGGGATGGAACAAGACGGCGAGCCGAAGATGGTACAGATAGTACAACGAGGCCGGGACGAGCTAATGCTGCATCCGTTCTATGTGCCGGATGGATATTGGGCGGGGATTGTAGGGATATTGCCACCCGCGTTTCCATCGCTTTCTACCGGATGCCGCACCGGATACATGCATATCCGGGTGGTTGAGCGGGGAAAAGGAAAGCGCTGCACACGACTTCCCCCCTGCCCTACCCCATCCCGCCGGAAGCCGGGAAAGCATTTTATGCGGGATTTAGGTTTGAATACGCGCAAGCGGCGTAATTACTGGGCCCGCCAAGCGGCGTCAATACTGCCCCCGCCAAGCGGCGTCAATACTGGCTCCGTCAAGCGACGTCAATATTGGCCCCGCCAAGCGGCATCAATACTAGTCCCGCCAAGCGGCGTCAATGCTGGCCCCGCCAAGCAGCGTAAATACTGGCCCCGCTAAGCGGCGTCAATGCTGGCCCCGCCAAGCAGCGTAAATACTGGCCCCGCCAAGCGGCATCAATACTGGGCCCGTCAAGCGGCGTAATTACTGGGCCCGTCAACCGTTTGTGATGAGGACGTATTGTTTGTGGAATTCACTGCCTGTGCCCGGCCAAGTCGCGGCGTAGGCACGCAGGGCATCTATGCCCGGCGTGTAGTCTTCGCCGTTAACGCGGCAATCAGCATCGGTGCTGCCGTCATTGTTGCGCGCGGCGAAGAGGCGCAGGGCGTAGTTATCCTGCGCTTCCAGGAGCGGTTGGTAGGCGTCCATGCTGTTGGTGAAGAGGCAGCAGGGACAGAAGGGGTGATGGGCGTCGTCGTCTTCACTGTCTGCCGGAACGGGCGCCGGGTTTTCCTGCCAGTATTGCGGCGCACCGAAGTGGACGCGGCGCGAGCCGCCGTCGGAGAAGGTCATGGTCATGCCGGTGTGGTCTTTGTCATCGTGAGTGGCGACGGCGTGCAACAGTTGCCAATCGCTGGATAGCCACAGTTCGAAGCCGTAGCGGATGGCCTCTTCCGGGCTTTCGCCAAAGCTGTGCTGGTATTCAAAAATGCCCTGCGGGAAGAGGTCGGGGTGGTGGATTTGGATGGTGGTGGTGCTTCGCACGTGCTCGCCGAGGTCCAGCGTGGCGATTTGCACCAGCAGCGCGTAACCGCTGGCCGCGTGATGGAGCCAGTCACCGTGGCGCGTGGTGGGGTAGCCTTCAGCATCGAGTACGTCGGCGAGCAGGGCGGGCAGGTCCCAGTTATCGGCGCTGCTGTCGTCGTAGTTGACGCTGAACTGGGCGCTGATGCCGGGGTTGGTGTCAAGTGGGGTGTAGTTGGGGAGCATGGGGGTTAATCCGCGTGGTTGTCCCGCTTGGCGGCAGCTCGGCGGTGTTTTTCATGCGCTTGTTCGACAGTTGCTTTCCAGGTAATTCCTGCCCGCGAGAGCGGCACGACGTAGAGATGCAGCAGAGCGTAGCTGATCCAGGCGAACAGGCCAAGGAGGATCATCGCTGCCGGCTCACGCAACCAACCCGTACCGATGGCGAGCACAATCAGTGCCACGGGCAGCATCGCTGCTACAGCGGGCAGTGGCGAGACTGTGATTTTCAGGCCACAGTATTGACAGGGCACGGCACGACCCCAGCCGAGGACGAGTTTGCGCCAAACGGTGATGCCGCGCTGGCCGCAGTGGGGGCAGGTAAAGGCTGTCATGGTTTCCTTTTATGGTTGATGTAGTGGCAGATTATATGGCTGCGCCCGCCGGCTGGGAAAAAGGCGTTAGTGGCGGAGGATGTCCCAGACTTTAATAGCTTGGTTTTTTAATGGGTTTTGTGTGCCCGACACATGGCTTTATGCCAAAAAGCTATTATCAGTATTGCGGCAATAATAATAATGCCGTAAGGAATTGCCCCATTGTTATTTTCGTAAGCGGAACGCCCACCTGGAAATCCTGTTCGTGCGGTATTGGCAACGGTATGACACATAATCAGTACAAATACTGAACCACCGCTCCCGTTGTATAACCAGACATATATTATGCGTACTGCTATTGTCCCAGCCAGTCCCCAGGCAATGAGTTCGGCATTCTGTCCTATCGCTATCATTGACGGCAAATGCCACAATGCCCAAGGCACTCCAATGATTAGCGCTGTAGCAAGTGGCGTAAAATATCGTTGTAAACTTTCTGTCGCGTAGGCGGCATAACCTAATTCTTCGGCAATGGCGGCAATAAAGAACATGATAAAGGCACCCAATAGTGAGATCTGTAATGGAATATGTGCCGGTATACTTTGCCCTGTTTGACGTATTGCCAGATAAGTGAATAAATAGAGCGTGGGAAATAAGAGTATTGCAGTCCATAAGTAAGCCGCTCGTTTTATCCGCCGATAATCCAATATTCGCAAGAATAATTGACGCACTGCTGTCATTCCCCCTTCTCGATAACGCAGCAATGCGGCGGCGATTGTAGGGGTAAGTGCCGCGCCAATATCCGTAAGCGGAAGGTTATCAGGCAAAGCGCTATGCTGAATGAATAAAGACAGTAACCAAAACGGAGCACTTAAGATATATACCAACAGAAAATACTGCCATGGATGGGAATAATGTATTCCCAAATGGTTTGAATTCTGGTCTTTCATATATTCCCCCTTTATTCATTAGGCATCTCTGTTTGCCAGTTCCCACCCGCAAGCTATGTTTGCCGCAAAAGGATGACTGGCTTTTCCTCCCGTCTGGCAATTCACCAAACGGCGTCATGGTATCAAGGGTTTCTTTCCAGGAGCAGCGGAAAAGATGACGAATGCGCAACGGCAGGTTGTTCTATTCCTCGCACGCTCCTGCTGACGCGGGCGGTTCTGGTTTCAACAGGCAGATGCTTTATGCTGGCGCGCAAACCCAGTGTTTATCCCGCTTAGCGCCTCTTGGCATGAAAAAAGCCGGGCTTAGTCCGGCTTTTTTGTGGGCGCTGTGCTCAGGCGGTCGCTTTCGCGTAGAGTTCGGCGACGTAGTCCCAGTTCACGATTTGCCACCAGGCGTCGAGGTAGTCGGGGCGCTTGTTCTGGTAGTGGAGGTAGTAGGCGTGTTCCCACACGTCGCAGCCGAGGATGGGCGTGCCCTGGACGGCGGCGGTGTCCATCAGCGGGTTGTCCTGGTTCGGGGTGCTGGTGATGGCGAGTTTGCCGTCTTTACCGACGATCAGCCAGGCCCAGCCGGAGCCGAATTGTTTGATGCCGGCGTCTTTGAAGGCGGCTTTGCAGGCGTCTAGGCTGCCGAAGGTGCTGTTGATGGCGTCCAGCAGGGCACCGCTCGGCGCGTTGCTGCCGTTCGGGCGCATGACGTTCCAGTAGTGGTTGTGGTTGTAGTAGCCGCCAGCGTTGTTGCGCAGTGCCGCGCTTTCTTTGCTGATGTGGGCGAAGATGGTTTCCAGCGGCTGGCCGTTCAGCGGGTTGTCTTTGATGGCGGCAAGGAAGTTGTCGTAATAGGCTTTGTGGTGGCGGCCGTGGTGGATTTGCATGGTGGTCGCATCGATGACGGGTTCGAGGGCGTCGTAGGCGTAAGGCAAATCGGCAAAGGTGTAGGTTGTCATGGTGTTTTTCCTGTGTTGTTAGGGTGGGTGGCTATTATGCCGCTGCTTGTTGGCGGGTTTTTCTTATTGTTTTCCGTTTTTGGTTTGGTTTTGTTTATCGTCGCGCGGTTTGAAGATGTGCGCGCGGTAGTGGCGCAGTTCGGCAATGGATTCGCGGATGTCGGCAAGGGCTTCGTGGCTGCCTTTTTTCGGGTAGGTGTGAGCGGGATACCAGCGGCGCACGAGTTCTTTCAGAGTGGAGACGTCGAGGTTGCGGTAATGGAAGTAGTGTTCGAGGGTCGGCATGAGGCGCACCATGAAGCGGCGGTCCTGGCAGATGCTGTTGCCGCAGAGGGGTGATGTCTGTGGCGGGACGTATTCCCGAATAAAGGCGAGTGTTTGTGCTTCGGCGGCGGCGGTGTCGATGGTACTCGCACGGCAGCGGTCAAGCAGGCCGCTGGCGCCGTGGTGTGTGCGGTTCCAGTCGTCAAGGTGGTCGAGGATGCTGTCCGGCTGGTGGATGGCGATGACGGGGCCTTCGGCGAGGGTGTTCAGTTCGGCGTCGGTGATGAGGGTGGCGATTTCGAGGATGTGGTCGTGCTGGCTGTTGAGCCCGGTCATTTCGAGGTCAATCCAGATAAGGTTGTCGGGGTGTTGCATGAGCGTTCCTGTGCGTTTTTGGCTGCGCGGCATTGTACGCGCTGCCGCCCGCTTCTGCGGTATAGTCGTTTCAAATAGGGCTGAGACAAGGCGGCGAGCCGAAGGCAGTACAGAATAGTACGACAAGGCGAGCCAACACCGTATCGGTCCTATTTGGGGCGACTATATTGTTGGTATGATATTCGCCCGGCTTTAAGCCGGTTCTTTGTTTTTTGTTTTAGTGAGGATGAGTTGATGAATATTGGTATTCCGAAGGAATCTCTCGCCGGTGAAACCCGCGTCGCTTGTACGCCCGCGACGGTTACGCAGTTGCAGAAGCTGGGTTTTGCCGTGGTGGTCGAGCGTGGCGCGGGCGCCGGGGCATCTTTGGCCGATGAGGCGTATGCCGCTGCCGGGGCGTCGCTGGCTGATGCCGCCGAGGTATGGCAGTGCCCGCTGATTTATAAGGTCAATGCGCCCTCGGATGCGGAAGTTTCCCGCTTGTCCGCCGGGCAGACACTGGTGAGTTTCCTTTGGCCGGCGCAAAATCCTGATTTGGTGCAGAAGCTGGCTGACAAGAAGGTCAATGTGCTGGCCATGGATATGGTGCCGCGTATTTCCCGCGCGCAGGCGCTGGACGCGCTTTCTTCAATGGCCAATATCAGCGGTTATCGCGCCGTGATTGAGGCAGCGAACGCGTTTGGCCGTTTCTTCACCGGGCAGATTACCGCCGCCGGTAAAGTCCCACCCGCACAGGTGCTGATTATCGGTGCCGGTGTCGCCGGTCTCGCCGCGATTGGCACAGCCAATTCGCTGGGCGCGATCGTCAAGGCGTTTGATACGCGTCTGGAAGTCGCCGAGCAGATTGAATCCATGGG
>CAURDG010000045.1:0-9499 GCA_963523555.1 uncultured Cardiobacterium sp. | reverse complement strand
ACTTCAAAACCCACCTTGCCGCTGCCATTGCCGCTGCCCTCGCTATCACCGCCCACGCCGCACCACGCTGGGATGACAAAGCCCTCGCAACCGCCCGTACCAAAGCCGAAGCTGATATTGACCAGTATCTGCAAAAAGGCAGCGGTCCTGTCGCCAAACTCGCCAATGACGACATCCGCGCCTGGCTGGCCAGTGCCAAATACAGCAAAGTAAAAAAAGGCGCGCCAGACACCAAAACCTATGCCCGCCTGCAAAACCCCGCCGAACTGCTTGGCAAACTCATCGAACGCAGCAGTAGCAGCGGCGATAATGCGCAGGAAACCGCCTACCGCGCCCTGCTTGCTGCCTCGGCAGACGTACGTGGCTCGCAAACCGCCCATCTTGATGACACCCTCGCCCTCTATGAAGCCATCATGCAGGACGACAGCGACAGCATCCCGTTTGCCATTGCCGCCCTCGACAAACTGCGCGACCAGTACAACGACGAACAGCGCAAACAATACAACTACCTGCGCGAGCGCTACGCCTTCAACCTGAGTAGCATCGACAGCGACAACAACCAGGACAAACCGCGTATCTGCCTTGAATTCAATAACCCCGTCCTCGCCGAGCCGCTGCAAAACTGGAAACAGTACATCAGCGTCATCCCCGCGCCCGAAGGCGAAGGCCGCTACGCTGGCGATAAACTCTGCTACACCGGCCAGTGGCAGACCGAATACACCTTCAAAATCGATCCCAAACTCGCCGCCCAAAACCACATGGAGCTCGGCACGGCGGTTGAACGCACTATCAACACCGGCGACCGCGCACCGCTGGTACGCTTCGCCACCCGTGGCAAAACCCTCGAACTCACGCCAGACGCAGCGCTGACCATCGAAACCGCGAACACTGACGGCAAAATCAACGTCGAACTGTGGCAAATTCCTGGTAACAACCTTGCCGGTGACGCGCACAACGCCATTGATAACCCCGACAGCTTCGAAAAATATGACCTTAACGACAACGCCAGCCTTATCTGGCAAGGCAGCTTCGAACCGGAAAAAAGCGAGCGCAACGCCATCACGCAGAGCCGCCTCGCTTTCAAAGACATGGCGGGGGATGCTGCCCGTGCAGGCGTGTACGTCCTCAGCGTGAGCGACGAAGACAGCTCCGAGAGTACCCTGCTCGGCTTCACCGTCACTGACCAGGGGCTGACCGCCTACCAGACCCGCGATGGCATCCTCGCCGAACTGCGCGACCTGAAGACCAGCGCCCCCGTCGCCCATCAGAAAGTCACCCTCTACGCGCAAAACAACCGCATCCTCGGCGAAGCCGAAACCGACGGCCAGGGCATCGCCCGCTTCACCCGCGCGCAAACCAGTGGCAAAGACGCGGACGCCCCCAGCCACATCATCAGCCAAAAAGAACACCACCTCGCCTACTTGCGCGTTGCCGGGCAGGGCATCGACCTCTCGGACAAAGGCGCGAATGGCGACAAACAAGCCAATCCGACCCTCGACCACTGGACCTGGCACGATCGCGGCGCTTACCGCCCGAAAGACACCCTCAACGCCCTGTGGCTCTTCAAAACCCCGGACGGCAAAGCCTTCAGCGACACCCCGCTGTGGCTGGACATTTACCGTCCGGACGGTACCCTCGTGCACAGCCAGCTGCTGGAAGCTGACGCCAGCGGCGCCTACCGCTACAGCGCCGAAATCCCCGCCACCGCGCGCCTGGGTAACTGGAACATCCGCATCAGCCTCGGCAAAGGCGGCACCATCGTTGTGGACGAAACCTACCTCGTGGATAGCATCGTCCTGCAACAAATCGAAAACAAACTCGCCGTCAAAGCCGAAGAAAACAAAGCCGAACTCGATTACAGCGCCGACTGGCTCTACGGGGCGCCTGCCGCCAACCTCCTGACCGACGGCCAATGGAACATCACCAACGACGACTTCGCGAAAACCCACGACGAATGGACAGGCTGGCAAATTGGCCGTCACGACGAAGCCGAGCTCAGTGGCAATAAGCAGAAAATCGAAAACGGCGACACCGACAAAGACGGCAAACGCCGCATCGCCATCGAGGCACTGGACCGCCCCGCCGGCACCCGCCCGCAAGCCCTCTACGCCGAAGTCCGCCTCACCGCGCCGGATGGCAGCACCATCAGCGCCAACCACACCGCGCCGCTGCCGCGTACCGCTCCCTACATTGCCCTCAAAGCGGGCGAAAACGGCGCGCAAATCGCCGCCATCGACGACAAAGGTGCCCAACAAGCTGACACCCTCGAATGGACCCTCTACCGCGTCGAACGCAACTGGTACTGGTACAACAGCGAAGGCGAGTGGAAATACGAAAACAACGACAGCCGCGAACCGCTGAAAAAAGGCAGCCTCAACACCGACGGCAAAACCCCGGCCAACCTGGACCTGCCCTTTGACGGCGACGGCATCTACGTCCTCGAAGTGCGCGGCAAAACCCCGGCCAGCGCTGCCAGCCTCGAAATCGCGCGCGGCTGGTACGGCGACCCCAACCAGAACAGCCCGGCGACCATCACCCTTGCCACCAACCAGCCGACCTACAAAAAAGGCGACACCCTCACCGTCAACGTCCAGGCGCCGTTTGACGGCAAAGCCACCGTCAAAGTCGCCAGCCGCGACAGCATCGCCGAAAACCACGAACTCGAACTCAAAAACGGCAAAGGCCAAATCCAGATCCCGTGGCAAGACAACTGGGAACAAGGCGTCTGGCTGCTGGCGAACGCCTGGAACGACAACGCCAACGACCACAACCGTCGCGCCGTCGGCCTCTACTGGGTCGGTGCCGACCTGGCCGACCGCCGCCTCGTGCCGCAACTCAAACTGCCGGAAAACCCGCAGCCAGAACAACCCTACACCGTCGGCGTCCACGTCCCCGAAGCGGGCGACAACACCTGGGTCAACCTCGCCATCATTGACGACGGCCTCTACCAAATCGCCGCGCCGAGCTTCACCGACCCGCTCGAAGCCTTCTTCGGCAAAAAACAACCCACCCTCGCCCTCTACGACACCTTCGGCAGCATCATCCGCCAGACCGACGCCCGCCTTGCCGCCCTGCGTAGCGGTGCTGACGGTGCTGCCGCCAGCGAACGTGCGGCCCTTGCCGACCTGCCTGACCTCGATATTGACCTCATCAGCGCCTGGAGCGGGCCGCTCAAAGTCGATGCCGACGGCAACGTGAACTACACCATGCCCGTGCCGCACTACAACGGCCGCCTGCGCATCATGGCTGCCGCCTACAACGCGGACAAAACCGGTACCGCCGAAGAAACCGCCATCATCAAAGCGCCGGTCGTCGCCGAACTGCACACCCCGCGCTACCTGAGTGCGGACGACAGCGGCGTCTTCACCCTGCGCCTGCACAACACCACCGACAAAGCGCAGAACCTCAAAATCAACCTGAGTACCGACAACCTCGAACTCGCGGGCGAAGCCATCCCGGAAACTACCCTCGAGCCCGACCAGACCGTCACCCTCAGCTACCCCTACCGCGTTACCGCCAGCAGCGATGCCCACATCAAAGCAGAAATCAGCGGTGACAACACCCAGAGCCTCGAACGGCGCATCCCCATCCGTGCAGCTGCCCTGCCGCAAGTGCGCACCCAGTACCAACGCCTGGATGGCGGCGCTACCCTCGAATACGCCGACCTGCGTGACGCCCGCCTTAGCCTGAACAGCGGCATCCCCTACAACCCGACGCCGTACCAGCAACAACTCGCCGACTACCCGCTGGGTTGCAGCGAACAAACCACCGGCAAACTGTGGGGACTCATCGGCGCCGAAAAAGCCGACCGTGACGCCATCCACGCCGCTGAAAACCGCCTGGCCAACCTTGCACACTGGGACGGCAGCTACAGCCTGTGGGGCTACGGCAAAGAAAACCGCTGGCTCACCGCCTACATCGGCGAAGCCCTCATCCAGCTGCAAAAACGCCAGGAACTGCTGAACCCGTCACAACTCACCCGCCTGCTCGGCCAATTACGCAGCGGCAACGACGGCAGCTACCGCCCAGAAACCGCGCATGAAGACAGCTACGCCTACTACACCCTGGCGTACGCCGAAGAGCCCATACGCGGCAACCTCCTGCGTTACCACCGTGAAGCTGGCGACAAACTCAGCCTCAGCGACAGCCTCGACATCGCAACCGCCCTCGCCCTGCTCGGCGAATACCAGACCGCGAGCGAACGCTTGGCTGGCGGCAGCACGGACGATGATGCGACGAGCTATGCCTACGGCAGCGCGACCAGCCTCACCGCACACAACCTCGTCCGCCTGAAACAACTCGAAATCCTGTGGCAAAACATCAGCAACGACCCGCAGCAAACCCAAAAAACCATCAGCCGCCTGCGCGACATCGAGCGCGACAAACTCGCTACTGCGCTCGCGCACGACCGCTACCACAGCACCCAGGAACTCGCCTGGCTGGTGCGCCTCGCCGCTCTCGCGCCCAAACTTGCCGCTGACACCCCGATCGAAATCAACGGCAAAAAAGCAACTCTCGCCGACCTCGAAAAAGGCGAATACAACGGCGCGGTGCGCATCACCAATCCGGGTAAAGACGCCCTGTGGCTGGATGCACAAGACCTGCACACCCCGCCTGCGGACAAAGCGGACAACAACGGCTGGGAAATCACCCTGCGCTACGAAGATGCAAACGGCACCGTGCTGGATCCGGCCAAACTGCCGAACAACGCCGACATCAGCATCACCGCGACCTTCACCCCGAAACTCGCGGATAACAGCGGCAGTCAGAGCGACCTCATCTACACCTACCCCGTTCCCGCAGGCATCAAACTGAGCGCCCTGCGCGATAACCCGAACGACGCCGGTGGGGATGACGAAGACGACAGCGCCATGCGCTACCAGTACCGGGAAAACCGCGACGATCGCCACATCGCCGCCTTCACCGCCTACGGCAAACCGCAACCGTTCAGCTACACCATCTACGGCAGAACGACCGGTGCCGGCACCTGGCATGCCCCTGGTGCGACCCTGGAAAACATGTACCGCCCGGAAGAACACGCCCGTCAGGCGGCACAAACCATCAACATCCAGTAAGCAACGCTTAACAACCCACAAGAACCGCCCTCCGGGGCGGTTTTTCCATATCTCACAAACCCGGCAACCACGCCGCTTGACGAGGCCAGTAATGACGCCGCTTGGCGGGGCCAGTAATGACGCCGCTTGGCAAACCCAGTAACCACGCCGCTTGGCGGGCCCAGTAATGACGCCGCTTGACGGACCCAGTAATCACGCCGCTTGGCGGGCCCAGTAATAACGCCGCTTGACGAGGCCAGTAATGACGCCGCTTGGCGGGCCCAGTAATAACGCCGCTTGACGAGGCCAGTAATGACGCCGCTTGACGGACCCAGTAATCACGCCGCTTGGCGGGCTTTTTCCTCCTGCCACGCGCTCCCTTTTGACTTGCCCCAGCCGGACGCGTACATTCCCGCTACTTAACATCCCTCGCAACAGGAGCCGTATATGCACCTCGAAACCCTGGCCATCCATGCCGGTTATCAGCCCGACCCGACCACCAAAGCTGCTGCCGTACCGGTCTATCAGACCACCAGCTACGCCTTCGACGACACGCAGCATGGTGCCGATCTCTTCAATCTGAACGTGCCGGGCAACATCTACACCCGCATCATGAACCCCACCACCGATGTGCTGGAGCAGCGGCTTGCCGCCATCGAGGGCGGCATCGGCGCGCTGGTCGTGGCGAGCGGCATGGCGGCGGTGACCTATGCGATACAGACCATCGCCGAGGCGGGCGACAATATCCTCGCCGCGAAAACGCTTTATGGCGGCACATTCAACCTGTTCGCGCACGCCCTGCCGCGTCAGGGCATTGACGTGCGTTTCTTTGACCCCGACCACCCCGAAGAAATAGCCGCGCTCGCGGATGGGCGCAGCAAGCTGGTCTATTGCGAGAGTATCGGCAATCCGGCGGTGAATGTGGTCGATATCCCGGCGCTGGCCGCTGCCGCGCACGCGCAGGGCCTGCCGCTGGTGGTGGACAACACGGTCGCTTCGCCTGCCTTGTGCCGCCCGCTGGCGCTGGGCGCGGATATCGTGGTCGAATCGTTGACAAAATATATCGGCGGGCACGGCACATCGTTGGGTGGCGCGATTATTGATGGTGGCCGCTTCGACTGGTCGGCTGACCCGCGCTTTGCCATTCTGAATACGCCTGACCCTTCATATCACGGCGTGAATTACCGCGAACATTTCGGCGCTGCCGCCTACATCGCCCGCGCCCGTGTCGCCCCGCTGCGCAACATGGGAGCCGCGATCAGCCCGTTCAACGCCTTCCTGATTTTGCAGGGCCTGGAAACGCTGGCGCTGCGTATGGAACGGCACAGCAGCAACGCCTTGCAGGTGGCCCGTTTCCTGCAAAATCATCCGCAGGTCGCCTGGGTGAAATATCCGGGACTGGACGACAGTCCGTACAAACACCTGATTATGCGCGATTTCCACGGGCAGGCATCCGGTCTGCTCAGCTTCGGTATCCGGGATGGTAGCGCAGGGGGCGGACGCTTTATTGATGCGTTGCAACTCTTTACCCGCCTGGTCAACATCGGCGATGCGAAATCACTCGCTACCCATCCCGCCAGCACGACACACCGCCAGCTGGGCGAGCATGAACTGGCCGCTGCTGGTGTCAGCGCCGATATGGTGCGCCTCTCGATCGGCATCGAACATATCGACGACCTGCTCGCTGATTTGCAGCAGGCGCTGGCAGCGGCGTGATGACGTCCTGACAGCATCCTGTGGGTATATGAATAATGCCGGACTCGCGCCAAGCGGGGCAGAATCTGGGTTTGCAGGATAGGGTTATCGCAATTGTTATAACCCGTTCCCGCGAATGGGCATTTTTCCCGTACACGTAGATATCTGGCATACAAGAAACCCCGCCTGAGCGGGGTTTTTTATCGGTGTTTAATGAGCGTCGCGGCGCAAATCCACTTCAGTGAGCGGGATCTTGCGCGTTTTGTAGCGCAGCTTGTGATAGAAGTAGAAGGTGAAGAAAACGGGCAACCCCATGTAGGTAATCAGCAGACGCTGCCAGTCCAGATGGGCGTTCAGCACCAGCTCGGTGTCCTGGCCGATGATGACGAGGATACACAGGCCGAGCGCGAGCAGCGGGCCGAAGGGGAACCATTTGGCGCGGTAGGTGAGGGCTTCGAGCGGTTTGCCTTGCGCGATGTAGGCGCGGCGGAAGCGGTAGTGGCTGATGGCGATGCCGAGCCAGGCGATGAAGCCGGTCAGTCCCGAAGCGGCGAGGATGTATTCGTACATATGCTTGCCGACGCGGTCATCCAGTTGCAGCAGGAAGATGGCGAGGATGACGAGGGCGGTGGCGAAGACGGCGTTGTGCGGCACGCCACTGCGACGGCCAGTGCGGGCGAAAAGCGGCCAGGCGAGGCCGTCTTTGCCCATGGCGTAGAGCATCCGCGTCGAGGCGTACATGCCGGAGTTGCCCGCCGAGAGGATGGAGCTGAGGATAACGGCGTTCATGAGCGCGGCAGCAAAGGCCAGTCCTGCCCGCTCGAAGACGAGGGTGAAGGGCGATTTGGCGATTTCGTCCACATCCGCGCCGAGCAGTTGCGGGCTGGTGTAGGGGATGAGCAGGCCGATGACGAGGATGGCGAGAATGTAGAAGATGAGGATGCGCCAGAAGATTTGTTTGACCGCGCGCGGGATGCTTTGTTCCGGATTTTCCGATTCGCCGGCGGTAATGCCGATGAGCTCTGTGCCCTGGAAGGAGAAGCCGGCGATGAGGAAGACACCGAGAATGGCGAGGAATTTGTTGCCGATGCCGTCGCCGAGGAAAGGGGCATCGCCGACGGTAAAGTTGGTGAAGCCGACGTATGCACCGCCAAGGATGCCGAAGATGGTCAGGGTACCGATGGCAAGGAAGACGATGACGGTGAGGACTTTGATAAGGGCGAACCAGTATTCCGTCTCGCCATAGGCTTTCACCGAGAAAAGGTTGAGCGCGGTGATGAGGGCAAAGAAGACGATGCTCCAGCCCCAGGCGGGCAGGAAGCGTAGCGGCTCCCAGTAGGTGACGACGATGGCGGCGATGGCAATGTCCACCGCCACGGTGATGACCCAGTTGAACCAGTAGTTCCAGCCAAGGGCGAAACCGAGCGAGGGATCGACGAAGCGGGAGGCGTAGGTTGCAAACGAGCCGGAGGTGGGCAGGTAGGTCGCCATTTCGCCGAGCGAGGTCATGAGGAAATAGACCATCAGGCCGATGGCAGCGTAGGCGAGCAGCGCGCCACCGGGGCCGGCATCATGAATGGCGCTGCCGCTGGCCATGAAAAGGCCGGTACCGATGCAGCCACCGATGGCAATCATCGAGATATGGCGGGTTTTGAGGTGACGTTTCACCTCGGTGTTGGGGGCATTTTCTGTCATGGGTTTACAAGTTAGTCATGTTGAAGGCGTGCATGATAGCGGATTGGAGGCGAATGACGGCGATTATTCATAGCCGCAGAATCGGGCAAAAGGCGGCCACAGCAACAGCACTAGCAGACCGTAGCCCGACAGTGCAAAGGCAAATAGCCAGCACGCCAGCGTGTTATTGACCCCGTCCGCCGGGTGACGCGCGCGGTGCATCGCGAAACACTGCGACAACACCAGGAGTGTCAGGACCACAATGATCGGGGATATGGACTGAAACGACGGCACAACTGCGAGCAGCGGCATTAGGGTGAGGTTGAGAATGGCGGTGATTGCGGCCAGGTGGCGCAGCAGCGCCCCGCACGCGCAATCCAGGGCAAATAATTGAGCGAACGCCCATACACACAGGAAATAAAGCGAGGGGTCATCCATAAAGTTTTCTCCGGCAGTTGGTAGATGGCATAAGTACGGTTGTCTGTCAGCAGCAATGTAGAATAAATTTTTCAAAAAACTGGATTTCCGCCATGCCCCAAATCATCCTCATCGTTGCCCAAAGCGATAACCGCGCTATTGGCCGAGATAACCGCATGCCGTGGCATCTGCCCCGCGACCTGCGCCACTTCAAACAACATACCCTGGGTAGCCCGGTTGTGATGGGCCGCAAAACCTATGACAGCATCGGGCGGGCCCTGCCCGGGCGGCAAAACCTCGTCATCAGCCGCAATTCGGCGCTGAACCTGCCTGATGCCGAAGTCTGTCCCAACCTTGCCGCCGCCCTCATGCGGGCAAGGGGCGAAAGCGTATATATCATCGGTGGCAGCGAGCTTTACCACGATGCCCTGCCATTGGCTAATGCCCTGCTTGTTACCCATGTACACACCACTATCGCCGATGCTGACCGCTACTTTCCGCCCATTGATCCGGACATTTGGCAAGCCACCGGACGGGAATATCATCCGGCTGACGCCGAGAATCCGTATGACATGACCTTCGTGCGCTACGAAAAAACGGGCAAGTAGTAAGATAGCCGCCCTTTTCCACGGATACCCCACCATGCACATCCCCGCTCA
>CAURDG010000044.1:0-9537 GCA_963523555.1 uncultured Cardiobacterium sp. | reverse complement strand
GTAACCATCCCGCTTGGCGCGAGCCCGGTAACCATCCCGCTTGGCGCGAGCCCAGCATTCTTCCCGCTTGGCACGAACCCAGTAACCATCCCGCTTGGCACGAACCCAGTAACCATCCCGCTTGGCGCGAGCCCAGCATTCTTCCCGCTTGGCGCAAGCCCAGCATTCTTCCCGCTTGGCGCAAACCCAGCATTCTTCCCGCTTGGCGCGAACCCAGTATTCATCCCGCTTGGCATGAGCCCAGCATCCTTCCGCTTGGCGCGAACCCAGTATTCATCCCGCTTGGCACGAGCCCAGCATTCTTCCCGCTTGGCGCAAGCCCAGCATTCTTCCCGCTTGGCGGTCATTCTTATCCAAAAAACAAGCAGGCCTGAGCCTGCTTGTTTACTGCGTCTGCTGACCGCCGGAACCGCTCAGGGATTATCGAGGCGGATGAGCGGCTCACTGGTGGGCGCAGGTTCGCCGTGTTTGGGATGGCGACGTTTGCCCTTGATTTGCCAGCCATTGTCAGTGGGAGCAAGGGTGAGATACCACGTCGCCTGTTTCAGCGTGTCGCGGACGGCGGACGGCAGCGGGTAATGATTCGGCGCGGTGGCCGTCAGGGTGAGGCTCTGGTCGTATTCAGCCTTGCTGGCATGTTGCAGGCTGAGGGTCAGCGGCTCTATGGACGGTGGTTCGCGCTCAAGGGTAATCGTGCCGCCGTCAATGTCCAGCGTGGCGGTGATAGCGGTGTGACCCATGTCGCGCTTTTGCGGCGAGAGGCCGGTTTTGTAGTAATCCGGCAGTACGGGCGCTTCTTTGCTGCTCACCGCAAGGTAGATGGTGTAGATGCTGCCGCAGACAGTTGCAAGCGGGATGGCAATGATGAGCAGCAGGATGTGGTTTTTGTACCAGGGACGGTTGTCAGTATTCATTTGCTGAGGAATTTGCTGGTTTCGCGGTGGGCGGCGGCGGGGTTGTCGTCGGGGGTGACGATAAATTCGAGGTTCATATTGGTGCTGGTCAGGTTTTTACGCGGGACGTTGACGCGCAGCACGGTTTCCGACACGGCGCCGGTATCAACGCTGAGGTGGGTTTTGCCATCAATTTCCGCACCAGCAATGCCGGCAACGCTAAGGGTATAGCGGCGCGGATGCTCGGTTTTGTTGAGGATTTTCACGGTGTAGATGTTCTGGATGCGGCCGCCGCTGATTTTGCGCGCCAGCACGTTACGGTCGCGCAAGATGTTTACATCGAGGTCGCTTTTGCCGGTAATGCTCAAGGCAAAGAGAAGGGCGGCAACACAGAGTACGGCACCGTAAGCGAGGGTTTTCGGGCGCAGCAGACGCGTTTTTTGTCCGGCGAGGCGGTTGGTCGAGGTGTAGCGGATGAGGCCGCGCGGCGCCTTGAGCTGATCCATCATGTTGTCGCAGGCATCAATACAGGCGGCACAGGCGATGCATTCGAGTTGCAGGCCGTCACGGATGTCAATGCCGGTCGGGCAGACTTGCACACACATGGTGCAATCCACACAGAAACCAAGCGTTTCAGGGTGCTCACGATCCTGTTTTTTCAGGCGACGGCGTGGTTCGCCGCGTTTGGCGTCGTAGGCAATGATGAGGGTGTCGCGGTCAAACATTGCCCCCTGGAAACGGGCGTAGGGGCAGAGGTATTTGCAGAATTGTTCGCGCACGATGCCCGCTTGCAGATAGCAGAAGCCGCCGTAGAGGGCGACCCACAGATAGGCCTGCGGGTTGGCGCGCAGGGTGAAGAAGTCGGGGATAAGTTGGCGGATGGGGGTGAAATAGCCGACGAAACCGATACCGGCGGCAAGCGCCACCCCTGCCCACAGGCTGTATTTAAGGATGCGCTTGCGCCCTTTTCTGCCACGCCACGGCTCGCGCGCAAGTTTGAGCTGCTCGGAACGGTTACCTTCGATTTTTTGCTCAATCCAAAGGAAAACTTCGGTGTAAACGGTGTGCGGACAGGCATAACCGCACCACACGCGCCCCAGGAGGGCGGTCGCAAAGAAAAGCAACAGCGCGAGGCCGAGCAGGATGAAGGTAAGCAGAATGAAATCTTGCGGCCAGATATTAAGGCCAAAGATATAGAAACGGCGATGCGGCATGTCGAAGAAAATGGCCTGACGTCCGCCCCACTGGAAGAAGGGCAAGATGTGAAAGATGCCGAGCAGCACCAGCAGGGCGGTTTTGCGCAAGCTGGCAAAACGTCCCTTGACGGGACGCGGGCGGATTTTGACGTGTTTTTCGTAGAGGGTTTCCTCAGTTGTTGCGGTGCTCATGATGTTGCCTGGTTATTGGTGTCGTAATGGTAGGTCATTATAGTGACGGTGTGCGGTTTGGTCGTTGTTTTCTAGGCATTTTTTTCCGATTTTTTTGTTTTGTTTTTCTTTGGAGGACAGTTTAGGGCAGATTTTGTTTCATTAACGTCAGTTAATGACTTTTTACGGCACTGGTAACTTTTCTTTTTTTGTTGGTATGTAGTTTTTTTGCAACTAATTCAGGGAGAAGTGCGTGTTTTTTACCACAACGACGCGTTTATACACCGCTAGTGTGAAAAACACAGCAAAGATATTTGGAATATGTATTTTTTGATTTAACTCTTGTTTATATTAATGTTTTTATACTTGGCATGATTAACGCATATTAATAGGCGTGACGGTAAGCTTAGGACAAGCGCACATTCTTTGGTCGAGAATGTTACGGTCACGACCTTGTGCAGGATGCATTGCGAGGAAGGGGCAAGACGCCTGAATGTGTGAGTTATTCCCCCCTGCTGTGGTAGGGGGATTTTTTTTTGCGCACACGCAATAAAGGTGTCGTATGGATACCTACAAAAAGGCGTGTTTGATTCGGCTCTGAAATAAAGGCGGCCTATGCCGCCTATCGTTCACCCTTACGGCGTATATGGCGCCGCCGGGCTGCTTTGCGGCTTGCTCTCGTCTCTGAGGATAGCGGCGCTGGCCATGATTTGCGTGTCGCTGTCCGGGGTCGTGGTCAGGCTGATCAGCATTTTGCGTCCAGTGTCGGGTAGCTGCCATTGGTAGGCGATAGTGTGGCTACTCTGTCCAGTCTTATCGGTCGTGTGCTCATCCCTGATTTTTTCGACGGTCGCGCCGTCCGGGGCAGTGTGACCAATAGTGGTAAAGGCTTCTTCGACACGGGCGATGTCCGCATGGCGGGCGTAAAGGGTGCAGATGTTTTTCCCGGCCGGGATGGCAAGGATGAGGGTGTCGTTGTGCGGGGTCGGCACCGCCCAGGCGCTACCATCCTGGCCGCGCAGAAAGTATTCCGCCCGCTTCACCGGCAGTTGCGGTGCGTCTTCGAGTTTTTTGCGCAAGTCATTGAGGTTCGGCAGATGCTTGATGCAGAAGTTGAGATAAGCGGTATTAAAGTCATCCGCTTGGGCAGCCGCTTTGGCTTCGGGTTTGAGGACTTGCGCCGTTGTCGTTTGCATGAGGAGGGCAGCGGCGAGGAGGAGAGGGATTTTTTTCATGGGCGTCCTATAAAGATGAATTAGTCCTTGGTGATGGCAGCGCTAAACATGGCCTGAACCGGAGCCTCAGCATCGGTGGAAGTGGTAAGCGAGAAGCTGGGGCGACGCGGAGTTTCTTTGTGTTGCCACTGGTAGGAAAGGTCATGCACCGTATTGTTTTCGCTGCGTTTGTCTTCCCGCTTGAGGACGGTGAAGCCCTGCGGTGGTTTGTTCACGAAATCAAGATAGGCTTTTTCGGCTGCGGCAATGTCTGTATGCCTGGCAAAGACAGCGCAATAGTTGGTGCCAGATGCAACGGCGATGACGTGATTTTCCGGCTCATGCGGGATGAGCCAGGCACCGCCTTTCAGCCCTCCTAGCAGGGTTTCAGCCTCTTTTTCTGACAATTGCGGCATTTCGGCCAACTTTTGCCGCAGTTCATCAAACTCACCAAGGTAGGCCACGCAGGTGTTGAGGTAGAGGTTGGTGAAGTCTTCGGCCAGTTTTTGTGCCTCGTCAGCCAGGGCAGTGTGAGCCGTTAAGGCAGCGGCGAGGATGAGGGATATTTTTTTCATGGGCGTCCTTGATGAGTTAGAAACGGTTGTTTTGCCCGCGCTGGCGCAGGTAGTGGTCGGCGAGGACGAGCGCCAGCATCGCTTCGACGATAGGGCAGGCGCGCAGGGCGACGCAGGGGTCGTGTCGGCCTTTGGTGATGATTTCCACATCCTGTCCGTCGCGGTCGGTGCTACGGCCGGGAACGAGGATGCTGCTGGTTGCCTTGAAAGCGGCACGGGCAATGATGGGCTGGCCGCTCGATATGCCACCCAGGATACCGCCTGCGTGGTTCGTCAGGAACCCGGCGGCAGCGGTGCGTTCGTCGCGGTTTTCGCTGCCTTTGCGGGTGATGACGTCGAAGCCGTCACCGATGGATACGGCCTTGACGGCATTGATGCTCATCAGCGCTTTGGCGATATCGGCGTCCAGGCGGTCGAAGACGGGTTCGCCGAGGCCGGTGGGGACGCCTTCGGCGACGACGGTGATTTCTGCGCCGATGCTGTCGCCCGCACGGCGGATATCCGCGAGGTAGCGGTCAAGCAGCGCGGTTTGGTGGTCGTTTGGGCAATTAAAGGGGTTGTCCTGAATGTGGTGCCAGTCGCGGAATTCAAGGCGGTGTTCGCCGATTTGCGAGAGGTAACTGCGGATGGTGGTGCCGGTGAGGTGGGCAAGGATTTGTTTGGCGATGGCGCCGCCGGCAACCCGTACGGCGGTTTCCCGCGCCGAGGCCCGCCCGCCGCCGCGATAGTCGCGGATGCCGTATTTGGCCTGGTAGGTGTAGTCGGCGTGTCCGGGGCGGTACTGGTTTTTGATGGCGCCATAGTCCTGGCTGCGCTGGTTGGTGTTGGCGATATAGATGCCGATGGGGGTGCCGGTGGTTGTGCCTTCAAAGAGGCCGGAGAGAAGTTGGACGCGGTCGTCTTCCTGGCGCGGCGTGACATGGCGCGATGTGCCGGGTTTGCGCCGGTCGAGTTCGCGCTGGATGGCGTCAAGGTCAAGCGGGATGCCCGCCGGTGCGCCATCGAGAACGCCGCCAATGGTCGCGCCGTGGCTTTCGCCGTAGGTGGTGAGGGTGAGGTGTTGTCCGATGCTGTTGCCGCTCATGGGGTGTGGTGGTTGGTGGTTGAAGGGAACCCGTGCGGTTGTCCCGCTTGGTGAGCAATTTTCCCCGCGCGTGGCGGGGAATTTATCAGTCCAGTTCGGCTCGCGTTAGCAAGCCACCTTCGGGGCGAAGTGGATGTTTTATGCAACGCGCCCTGTTATACCGGTCATGCGGTTTTCGCGCAGTTGGCGCTCAGTGCAAAGCGGCTTCAATACGGGCGCTGATGGCGGCCAGTTCGCCGCTGCCGTCGATGCTGCGCAGTTTGCCCTGTTTTTGGTAGTAGTCGATGAGCGGTTTGGTTTGTGCTTCGAAGACGGCAAGACGCTGACGGATGGTCGCTTCGTTGTCGTCGCTGCGGCCGCGCGCGAGCATGCGCTGCACGATTTCTTCGTTGCCGACTTGCAGTTCGATGACGGCATCAATCTGGCTGCCGCGTCCGGCGAGCAGTTTGTCCAGCGCTTCGGCTTGGGCGATGGTGCGCGGGAAGCCGTCGAACAGCGCACCCTTGTCGCTGAGGCGGGCAGCGATCATGGCAATGACGATTTCATCGGAGACGAGCTGGCCGTTCTCCATGATAGCTTTGGCCTGTTTGCCGAGGTCGCTGCCGGCGGCGATTTCGGCGCGCAGCATGTCGCCAGTCGAGAGGTGGGTCAGTCCGTGTTTTTCAATGAGGAAGGCGGCCTGGGTGCCTTTGCCTGAACCGGGAGCGCCGAGCAGGATAATATTCATAGTTTTTCCTTACGGTTGTGGGTTTGAATGAGGCTAGGGTAGCATAGGAACCGTGTGCTTTTTTGTGTTTTTCCTGTGCTAGAATGTGGATGCTTTCTGTACAAGCATGTTTATTTTATGAGGTGTCTTATGAAAAAGTTTACAGAAGATCATGAGTGGATCGCCGTTGATGGCGGCATCGGCACGATCGGCATCACCGATTTTGCCCAGGATGCGTTGGGAGACATTGTTTTTATTGAATTGCCGGAAGTTGGCCGTGTGCTGGCCGTCGGTGATGAAGCCGCCACCATTGAATCGGTCAAGGCCGCAGGCGATGTGAAGAATCCGGTTGCCGGCGAAGTTGTCGAAGTCAACCAGAAACTGGTGGATGAACCCAGCCTGCTCAATTCCTCCCCGGAAGCCGACGGCTGGGTTTATAAGGTCAAACTCGCCAATCCGTCCGAGCTGGACAGCCTGATGGATGAGGCCGCCTACCGCGATTTTGCGAAGTAACGTAATGTCTTTTACCAGCGCCGCGTCCCGTGGCGCTTTGTTTTCTTAATTTTCAGTGAGGGATTGTCATGTCCGCTTTCGCGCCTTTCGTCGCCCGCCATATCGGGCCTTCGCCTGCCGAGCAGGAAAAGATGTTGAAGTTGCTGGGGTTTTCCAGCCTGGATGCGTTTATTGATGAGGTTGTGCCGTCAGATATTCGCCGCAAGGACGGGATGGCGAAGCTGCCTGCCCCGCTCAATGAGGCGGACGCGCTGGCGGCACTGCGCAAGCTTGCCGACAAGAACAAGGTGTTCCGCTCGCTCATTGGTCAGGGTTATTACGGCACGATCGTGCCGCCGGTGATTCTGCGCAACGTGCTGGAAAACCCGGGCTGGTACACCTCCTACACGCCGTATCAACCGGAAATCTCGCAAGGCCGGCTGGAAGCGCTGCTTAACTTCCAGACGATGGTCTGCGACCTGACGGCGATGGACATTGCCAACGCCTCACTGCTGGATGAAGCGACCGCCGCTGCTGAAGCGATGGCGCTGGCGCACCGGCAGAGCAAGGTAAAATCCAACGTCTTCCTTGTCGATCAGCGCGTGCACCCGCAAACCATTGACGTCCTCCTCACCCGCGCTGGCTACCAAGGCATTGAAATCTCCGTCCTGGATTGCAGCGGCGAACTGCCGGACGACTACTTCGGCATCCTCGTGCAATATCCGGACACGCACGGTCACGTCGTCGATTACCGCGCACTGGTGGAAAAAGTGCACCACAAAGACGCTGTCGTCGTCGTTGCCACCGACCTCCTGGCACTGACCATCCTCACCCCGCCGGGCGAATGGGGCGCCGACATCGTCGTCGGCAACAGCCAGCGCTTTGGTGTGCCGCTTGGCTTCGGCGGTCCGCATGCCGCCTTCATGTCCACCCGCGACAGCTTCAAACGCTCCATGCCGGGCCGCCTCGTCGGCATCTCGCAGGACAGCCACGGCAAACCCGCCTACCGCCTCGCCCTGCAAACCCGTGAACAGCACATCCGCCGCGAAAAAGCGACCAGTAACGTCTGCACCGCGCAAGCGCTCCTCGCCATCATGGCCGGTCTCTACGCCACCTGGCACGGGGCAGAAGGCCTGCGCGACATCGGCGTACGCGTGCACCAGCTGACCACACAACTGGCACTCTCACTGGAAAAACACCACTTCAAATTCACCTACGAACACTTCTTCGACACCCTGCACATCGACGTCGGCACCCGCGCAGACACCATCATGCAGCGCGCGCTGGAAGCGGGCTACAATCTGCGCCGCATAGACGCCAACTGCATCGGCATCTCGCTGGACGAACAAAGCACCGAGGCTGAAGTCAAACTGCTTATCGCCATCTTCAGCGGTCACACCGACGACGACATCAAGCTGGAAAAAGCGCAGGCGATGCTGCCCGCCTTTGCCGTGCGCCGCAGCACCTACCTCACCCACCCCGTCTTCAAACAACACCGCAGCGAAACCGCGATGATGCGCTACCTGCGCAAACTGAGCGACTGGGACCTCGCACTCGACCGCACCATGATCCCGCTCGGTTCCTGCACCATGAAACTGAACGCCGCGAGCGAAATGATGCCCGTCACCTGGACACCATTCACCGACATCCACCCGTTTGCCCCGCTGGACCAGTCCGAAGGCTACCGGGAAATGTTCGACCAGCTCGAAGCCATGCTCTGCGAAGTGACCGGTTACGACGGCGCCTCGCTACAACCGAACTCCGGCGCATCGGGTGAATACGCAGGGCTGCTCGCCATCCGTGCCTACCACGACAGCCGGGGCGACAACCACCGCGACATCTGCCTCATCCCGCAGTCCGCGCACGGCACCAACCCCGCCTCCGCCGCAATGGCCGGCATGCAAGTCGTCGTCGTCGCCTGTGACGAAGACGGCGACATCAACATCGCCGACCTGCTCAGCAAAGCCGAAGAACACAAAGACCGCCTCGCCGCCGTGATGGTCACCTACCCCTCCACCCACGGCATCTTCGAGCGCAACATCCGCGAACTCTGCGCCATCATCCACGGCTACGGCGGCCAGGTCTATCTGGACGGCGCAAACCTGAACGCGCAAGTCGGCCTCGCCGCGCCCGGCCACTACGGCTCGGACGTCTCCCACCTCAACCTGCACAAAACCTTTGCCATCCCGCATGGTGGCGGCGGCCCCGGCGTCGGCCCCATCGTCGTCAAAGAACACCTGAAACCCTTCCTGCCCGGACACAGCGTCGTCCCGCTTGAACATCGCGGCGGCATGACCGTCAGCGCCGCGCCGTGGGGCAGCGCATTGGTGAACGTCATCCCGTGGATGTACATCCGCATGATGGGCGCGAAAGGCCTCGAACAGGCAAGCGCCGTCGCCATCCTCAACGCCAACTACATCGCCGCCCGCCTGAAAGGCACCTATGAAGTGCTGTACAGCGACGAAAACGGCCACGTCGCCCACGAATGCATCATCGACGTGCGCCCGTTCAAAGACAGCGCCGGTATCAGCGTGGACGACTTCGCCAAACGCCTCATGGACTACGGCTTCCACGCGCCGACCATGAGCTTCCCCGTCCCCGGCACCCTGATGGTCGAGCCAACCGAAAGCGAAGACCTCGGCGAAC
Organism: uncultured Cardiobacterium sp.; assembly: GCA_963523555.1. Lineage (GTDB taxonomy): Bacteria > Pseudomonadota > Gammaproteobacteria > Cardiobacteriales > Cardiobacteriaceae > Cardiobacterium. Next base: position 560 of record CAURDG010000044.1, on the reverse strand, counting down.
TCGACCGCTTCTGCGACGCCATGCTTGCCATCCGCGAAGAAATCCGCCGCGTCGAAAACGGCGAATGGACACACGAAGACAACCCGCTGGTCAACGCACCGCACACCATGGCCGACCTCACCGGCGACTGGAACCACTGCTACGACCGTAAAACAGCGGTGTATCCGGTTGAAGGCATGAACCCGTCGAAATACATGACGCCGGTGAACCGCGTGGACAACGTCTATGGCGACCGCCACCTCATCTGCACCTGCCCGTCGCCGCTGGATTACCAATAAGCGCCTCCCGTGCAGCGACCACAACAAAGCCCGTCAGCAGACGGGCTTTTTCATTACAGCTTGGTGAGCCCAGTAATGACTGGCGCTTGACGAGCCCGGCACATGCCGCCCGTTGCTTGCCCAATGCCGAATCCCGCACAAAAAAATCCCGTCCCCCGCTTGCGGGGGAAGGTGCCCAAAGGGCGGAAGGGGAATGAAAACCCTGGCGTAATGGACAAAACGGGGGCTTTTTTGAGACGTGGGACTCTAATGGACAAAATGGGTGCTTTTGAGGCTATCCCT
>CAURDG010000043.1:0-9628 GCA_963523555.1 uncultured Cardiobacterium sp. | reverse complement strand
TTGCCGCCATCCGCGCCGCCCAACTTGGCTACAAAACCGCCTGCGTCGAAGCCGCTGCGACCCTCGGCGGCACCTGCCTGAACGTCGGCTGCATCCCGTCCAAAGCCCTGCTTGAAAGCACCGCCTTCTACGAAAAAATCCAGTACGACAGCGCCGCACACGGCATCGGCACCGGCACCGCCACCCTCGATGTGCCCACGATGATTGCCCGCAAAGACGACATCGTCAAACAACTCACCGGCGGCATCGCCCAACTCTTCAAAGCAAACGGCATCGACTGGCTGCAAGGACGCGGACAACTCCTCGCCAACAAAACCGTCGCCATCACCGCCGCAGACGGTAGCATCAGCCAAACCCAGGCGACAAAAGCCGTCATCCTCGCCGTCGGCTCCGTGCCGGTGGACATCCCCGTCGCCAAAATGGACGGCACCCACATCATCAGCTCCAACGAAGCCCTGTCGCTTACCGCCGTGCCTGAACACCTCGGCATCATCGGCGCAGGCGTCATCGGCCTCGAACTCGGCAGCGTCTGGCGTGCCGCCGGTGCAGAAGTCACCATCCTCGAAGCCGTGGACGACCTCCTGCCAATGGCCGACCGCCAACTCGCACGCGAAGCGCAAAAACACCTCAAAAAACAGGGCCTCGACATCCGCCTCGGCGCCAAAGTCAGCAAAGCCGAAGTACAGGGCGGCCAAGTGACCGTCACCTACCAGGACAAAAACGGCGAACAACAACTCAGCGTGAACAAACTGCTCGTTGCCGTCGGCCGCAAACCCAATACCGTCGGCGTCATCGGTGCAGGCTGCAAAGTCACCCTGGATGCACGCGGCTACATCGAAGTGGACGAACACTGCGCCACCGCCGAACCCGGCGTGTACGCCATCGGCGACTGCGTGCGCGGCGCCATGCTCGCACACAAAGCCAGCGAAGAAGGCGTGATGGTCGCCGAAATCATCGACGGCCAGGCGGGCCACATCCGCTACGACCTCATCCCCGCCATCATCTACACCCACCCGGAAATGGCATGGCTGGGGCAAAACGAAGAACAACTCAAAGCGGCAGGTATCGACTACCAAAAAGGCGACTTCCCCTTCGCTGCAAACGGTCGCGCCAAAGCCCTCGGCGCCGCAGAAGGCTTCGTGAAAATCCTCTGCGACAGCAACACGGATGAAATCCTCGGCGCACACATCATCGGCCCGAACGCCTCCGAACTCATCCACGAACTCGCCGTGGCAATGGAATACTACGCCGCCAGCGAAGACATCGCCCGCACCATGCACGCCCACCCGACGCTAGCCGAAGCCATCCACGAAGCCGCCCTTGCCGTGGACGGCCGCGCGATACACAAGGCCAACCCGAAAAAACGCTCCTGAAAACCGAGCCCCCGCTCCGCCGGGGGCTTAAACACAAAGAACCACCATGAACCGCAAAGAGGAATACGCCGAAGCACGCCGCCGTTACCTGAAACACAACACCATCACAACAGGCGAAGCCGAAGAAGCCCCCATCGATCCCGATATGCTGCGCGGCACCATCCAAACATACAACGCACAACAAGGTTGGGGCAGCATCAGAGGGGAGGACGGCAAGGAATACCACTTCAAACACCGTGATTACAGCCACGACAAGCGCCCACAACCAGGCGAAGCCGTCGCTTACTGGCAACTCAACACGGACGGACGAGCAGACAAAAGACTGCGTGCCGTAGATGTACGCGTTATCCCCAAACAACAGCCGCGCGGCAACAAAGCCCCTTGCCCGGGCTGCGGACGCGCCATCGTGCCGCGCGTCATCCTCACCGACGGCGTCCCCGACTATTCCGTCTGCCCCTTCTGCGGCACGGTGTACAAAAAATTCGAGCGCAACGAAGGCTGCTTTATCGCTACCGCCGTCTATCAAAACACCGACGCACCGCAAGTCCGCATCCTGCGCCACTTCCGAGACCAAATCCTGCAACCGAACGCAGCGGGGCGCGCTTTTATTCGCCACTACTACCGCCTGTCACCCCCTATCGCCGCGTGGCTGCACCGACACTGCATCACCGCCTTTGCCCTGCGTCTGCCACTGGCCGTCATCGTCCTGATCGCAGGACAACTGCTGAAAAACAACCACAAACCGCCACACCACTAAGCCAAGCGAGAAAAAACAGGCCTAACCTTCGCCTTTCTGCCCGGCAAACGCCCTCTCCCACACCATCAGACGCGGGTTGCCGTCGGCGCAGACAGTGAGCAGCAAAGTGAAGACGATCCCGCTGCCGTATTGCAGCGCACCGATGAGGGCAGCTGCGGCCCCTTCCCCCACGCGGCGGGCCCAGTAACGGCGCCGCTTGGCGGACCCAGTAACGGCGCCGCTTGGCGGACCCAGTAACGGCGCCGCTTGGCGGGCCCAGTAACGACGCCGCTTGGCAAGCCCAGTAACCACGCCGCTTGGCAGCCCCAGTAACGGCGCCGCTTGGCAAACCCAGTAACCACGCCGCTTGACAGCCCCAGTAACGGCGCCGCTTGGCAGCCCCAGTAACCACGCCGCTTGGCGAGGCCAGTATTTATCTTGCTTGACCATAGGTATTTACACCTCTCGCAGCAAGGAAAAATATTTTATAAAACAGGGGATAATCCCTTCTTCTGCTTGCAGGAGGAGATGTCTCGAAGCGACGGAGGAGAGCTAAAAGTGCCTGTCTGTCCTGCTTGATAAGGTTCGTCCTGCGGACGAACGCCCTCACCCTGCTCCTATCCGTAAGCGGACATTGGATATCCCATTGTTTTATCGGTTATTTTTTAACCACAGAGATATGTGGATATCTATGGCATGAATGTGAAATTCACGCAATACAGACAGGAATAGATTGCATTTCCCCCCCTCCCCTCCTACCATGCGCCGCGTATTTACCCTTCACTTTCACAACAAGAGGTACACACCATGAAAAAACTGCTAATCCCCGCTATTGTCGCGCTGATGAGTGCTGGTGCTTTCGCCGAAGACGCCAAACCAGCTACTGAAGCGGCTGCCCCTGCCGAAGCTGCCAAACCGGCTGAAGGTACGGCTACCGCTAGCGATTGCAAAGTCGTGCTGAAAGGCGACGATGCGATGAAATTCGACCTGAAGGAATTCAAGATTAACAAGGCGGCTTGCCCAGAATTTACTGTGGAAATTGATCACGTCGGCAAGCTGCCTGCTGCTGCGATGGGTCATAATGTAGTTATCACCAAAACAGCTGATGTGGATGCCGTCGCGCAAGCAGGAATTAAAGCCGGCCCTACCAAGAATTATGTAGATGAAGAAGGCGGCAAAGTGATTGCTCATACTAAACTTGTCGGTGGTGGTGAAAAAGCTGATGTCACCTTCAAAACCGAAAGCCTCGAAGCAAACGGCGAGTATGATTTCTTCTGCTCATTCCCCGGCCACTACGCTGTTATGCGTGGTAAAGTTATTGTCGAATAATCCGGCTGATACGCAAAGCGCCCCAAGGGGCGCTTTTTTTATTTGACAGAGTTTGGCGCAATCATCTCAGCCTTTCTTGCGGGCAATAAGGATGACGCGTTGTGGTGGTGGAAGCCCTTCAATCGTCGCTTTAAAGTCTGGTTGCATGAAGTCGGCAAGTGAGCAGTCGGTACTCCAATCGGTTTTACGTTGCTCCTCGCTGGTGGTAGCTATTGGTGTACTGCTGTGTTCAACAGTAAGGCCAAGACGTTGCAGCCAACAAGTCAGCGCCGCCACGCTCGGCAGGAACCAGACGTTGCGCATGCCCGCATAGCGTTCCGGCGGCATGAGCACGGTTGTCGCGTCGCCATCGACCACCAAGGTTTCCAGGATCAGGCGGCCATCGGGACGCAGAGTGTCGCGCAGTTGGGCGAGATGTTGCAGTGGTTCGCGGCGGTGGTAGAGCACTCCCATGGACAGGGTCAGGTCGAAATCGCGCGGGACGAAGTCGTCGAGGGTCAGCGGCAGGTAGGCACAACACTGCGGACCGAGCAGTTTCTCCAGGGCAAGATATTGCGCGAAATAGTGCCAAGAAGGGTCAAGACCGAGGGCGAAGTGTGCACCTGCGCCGAGCATGCGGTAGAGGAAGTAGCCGTTGCCGCAGCCAACGTCGAGGATGTGTTTGCCAGTGAAGTTCACGCCGGCGGCGAGTAAGCGAGCGAATTTATCGCCGCTGCGCCACTCGCTGTCGATATGGACGCCGTAGAGGTCGAACGGGCCTTTGCGCCACGGCATCAGCGCACGCAGTCCCGCTTCCGGTGAGAGGGCGGTGGTGCTATGGGCGCTAATGGTAGTGGTGTCAAGAGTAATTTGTGCGGCAGGGTCCTGCGGCAGTGCGTCCACCACTTTTAACCAGTCGGCGAACTGGCCGTGTACTTTTGTGTTGGCAAGAGCAGTTTGGACGTGGTGTTCCTCTGCTAATAGGGTAGGTTTGTAAGCGAGGATATTTTGCCACTGAGTCAATGCGGGATTATTCATCGTAGGCGATGATAGTCGTTGCGATAACGACCAATGGCGGCAAGACAGAGAAAGCCAGTAAGGAGGTTAATATTGAGAGTGAGTGCGCTACTGTAGTGTTGCAGGTAGAGGTTGAGTGCAGTCGGCAGGTAGTAGCTGAAAGCGCCGTATTCGAAGCGGACGGTTTGCAGGGCGTAAAGGACAATAAGGGTGAGGTAACCGCTTTTTTGTCCCCGGATGATTTGTACGGCGCCGTAGATACCAGCGATGGCTGTCGCAAGCGCAAAGAGGGCGGCAAAACCGCTGTAACCGCTGTCGCGCAGGGTGGCGCAGGCGATTTTATACGGCAGGGAGGCGTCGTATGCACAACCGGCAGCAGCGAAGTTGAGGCCGCTACCGAAAAGGCGTTTCAGCATCCACAGGGCAAGAATGCCGCTTACGGCGGCAAGCAGGTAGGTTTCGAGAACGGGGCGGTGCTGGATTTTTTTCATGGTTGACGAATGGGGTGAGGAGGCAGGTCGGTAAGATCCCAGCGGGCTTTGACGGTGATATTGAGCGGACTGTCGTGGCCGTCGTAGCGTTGTGCGGCGGCGTAGGCAATCATCAGGGCATTATCGCCGCAGAGCGCAAGCGGCGGGAAATACACGCGTTTGCCGCGCTTATCGGCTTCTTGTTGCAGGGCGTGGCGCAGGGCGCGGTTGGCACTGACACCACCGGCAACGACGAGGTCGCGGTAACCGGTTTCTTGCCAGGCACGGCGGCTCTTGATGACGAGGGTATCCACCACAGCCTGCTGGAAGGCGGCGGCTATATCGGCATGGGTTTGCGGGTCATTGCCCTGTTCTTCGATGAGCAGGCGCACTTGGGTTTTGAGGCCGCTGAAGCTGAAGTCCATGCCGGGGCGGTTGGTCATCGGGCGCGGTAGCGGGAAACGGTCGGCATTACCCTGTGCGGCGAGCGCTGCCAGTTCGGGGCCGCCGGGATAGGGCAGACCGAGCAGTTTCGCGGTTTTGTCGAAGGCTTCGCCGACGGCGTCATCCAGGGTTTGCCCCAATAGACGGTAGCTGCCTGGTGCATCCACTGCCATGAGCTGAGTGTGCCCACCGGAGACCAGCAGGGCGATATAGGGCGGTTGTGGCCGGGCGGCGGCATCCAGCAGTGGCGAGAGCAGGTGTCCTTCCATGTGGTGGATGGCGATAGCGGGGATGTTAAGGCCGTAGGCGAGTGCGCGTGCGTATCCCGCTCCAGTCATCAGCGCGCCGAGCAGGCCGGGACCTGCGGTATAGGCGATGAGGTTGATGTCGGTGAGCGTTTTGCCCGCGCGTTCGAGGGCTTGTTGCAGGATATGCGGCAAGCGGCGCAGATGATCGCGCGCAGCAAGTTCGGGGACGACGCCGCCGTGGACGCGGTGCAGTTCGATTTGGGAATAGACTTCGTTGGCGAGGATACCTTCGTCTGCGCTATACAGGGCGATGGCAGTTTCGTCACAGGAGCTTTCAACAGCGAGGATGAGCGGTGTGGTCATGGTTGTTGTAAAAAGCGGCAGCCCCGCACTGGGACGGGGCTGTCGTGGTGTTCGTGGGAATGGTCAGGAGAGGAGCATCAGGCGTTTGGCAATCTGATCGGCCAGTTTGTTCGCACCGTGCAGGATGTGTGCCAGCATGGCGCTTTGGGTGGACTGGATGAGGATGATGAGTGCTTTGTCGTCAACGCTGACGGCGCTGATATAGACTTTGCCTTTTTCGCTGTCAATGGTGATGGACTTGCTGTTGCCGAGGTCAAATTCGGAGATGAGCGAGGAGCCGAGGGCAAAGAGCGAGCTACCTACGGCAGCAAGGTTGTCGGCACTATGTTTGTTGTCGTCGGTATGGGCAGCAATTTCGAAGCCGTCCGGCGTGGCAAGCAGGACATTTTTAACGCCCGGCGTGTCTGCGGCAAAGGTTTCCAGTGCGCGGATGCAGTAACTGACAAAGGTGCTTTCGCGGTAGTCTTCTAATGTTGCCATGGGCGTTCCTTAGTTGATCTCTGCTTCGATGGAAGCTATCAGGGTTTCGACCAGCAATAATACATCATCCCGTTTCCGGGCATCCACTTCGAATATCGGAAATTTGAAATCGCGCGCTTCGAGGATTTTGAAGCTTTCGGCGAGGGTCAGATAGTTGTGTTCGACGTCGCAATGGGTGATGCCAACGACGATGCTGTTCATTTTATGTTTGTGGAAATAGTCCACGTAATACGGCAGTTCTTTCACTGCTTTCGGCATGGAACTGTCTACCAGGACGATGGCGCCAAGTGCTCCTTCGGTAACGACACGCCAGACCAGTTCGAAGCGTTCTTGCCCAGGTGTGCCATAGAGGCCGACTTTGGTGTCCGGCGGCAGAATGATTTGCCCGTAGTCAATGCCAACTGTGGTCAGCAGTTTGTTATGCGCTTTTTTATCGCTATTGACGACATCGGTTGAGACAACTTCTTTATCTGAAAGCGCCTTGATTGCTGTAGTTTTGCCGGCACCCATACTGCCTGCAAAGATAATTTTGAATTCTTGCATGATGTGTTGGTTATCCGATAAATGTTAGAGGCCGAGCTTTTCACGCAGGCGTTGCAGCAGGCTGCGCTTTTGTTCCACTTTTTCTTTTTCTTGCGGGCTGTATGCGCGTTTGACTTGTTCTTCAGCAACGAAGCTGCCCTGTTCGAGCTTCTGCACTTGTCCCGCCATTAGGGTAGCGAAGAGGAAGCGGCGAATACGGTCGTAGGAATAGGAGGTTTTTTCGAAGAGGGTTTCGATGTTGACCGGATGGGTCTGTGCACAGGTGGCAAGGCGCAAGGCTTCGGTACGTCCGTGTCTGCCAAGCGGTTGCGGGAAACGGATCAGACGGTAATAGGCTTGATCGTCAATATCCTGGCGACCATCCATATTCGATTGCCACAGGCTTTCGAAGAGCCACAAGTCGAATTGCAGTTTGCGTGCATTATCGGGAATGTCGTCGCTGTCGATCGCGACCCAAGTCCAGGAATCAAAACCGGGTACGGCTTCGCGCGGGTAGTTGATATACACCAACCCTTCACGCGGCTTGATCCAGGTAATATTACGCTCGTGCGTAGCGCGGATAACCATGTGATCGCGGCGACGGATATGATTGAGCAGTTCGCGAGTATTGTTGCTTGGCGAGGCATGAACGGTACTGAGAGGTGTGGAGGCAGAAGTTGTCACCGTGGATGTGAGCACAGGTGCAACATTGCCACCGAAAAGTTTATCCAGCCATAAGGTCGCGTTGCTGTTGTTATCGGCATCACGCAAATCCAGAGTAGGAAACGGATGCTGTCTTGCTTGGGAAGCACCATCATCACTGTTATAGGCACTGACGATAGGGCAACGTACCAGCGAAATATATTTTTGAATCTGGGGAGTAGGCAGGAAACTGGCGTTGATGACCACGCCGTTCAGCCCCTTGTGATTAGCAGCGACCCACATAATGGAGGAGCCTTGCGGTGTACTATTAATGAGTTTCTTGATGCGGGTTTCCGATTCAGGAGAGAACCCGAGCAGGCAGATATTAAGGTTATCCGGCATGACGAGAGTTTCCATGTCACTGAGAGAGATAAAAATAACGCTCCCTATCGAAATGGTAGGGAGCGCGCGATGGTATTCCCCCGATTAAGAAAAATCGAGTTCTTTTTCGAAACTGCGCAGCTCGTGGCGAGCCATAGCCAAATTGGAACGAGCACGATCCAAAACGAGGTAGAGGAACAGTTTTTCGTTGCGATCTAACGGACGAATTAAGTGATAGCTTTTGCTGAGGGTAATAAGGATATCTTCGATGCTGTCGTTCAGACCCAAAGATTTGGAAACGCGACGTTTGGCATTGAGAACTTCGGTGTTACCAGCGGAAGCGAGTTCGAGGTCAATACCTGAGCCTTCGGTAGCGAGTGCAAGGCCGCTGTCGGAATCTACCAGTGCGGCTGCTTTGAAGCCGTCGATATCTTGCAAGCTGCTGAGGTCAATTTTAGCCATGTGATTTACTCCAAATGATATAACTAATTTGCATAACGCCTAAGGCATCCGTCTCTATGCAACAAATGTACCTTTTTCTAAAAGGTATTCAAAAACAATTATTTATAGCAATAAAGATAACATATTCACTACTATTACTTTACCCAGTGGGAAAAATATTGCTGTAATGCTGTCATAATTTGAACCCAAGGATCGCTATGCAACAAAAATTTGCCATACCCACCCTAGAAGCGCTGGATGCCATTGTTGCAAAAATTAGGCAACATACTGAAAATAAAGTTTATTATCTCGAAGGCCCCTTGGGCGCAGGCAAAACAGCCTTTGTGCGTAGCTGGCTGCGACAGGCCGGTTACCAAGGCGCTGTACAGAGTCCGACCTACGCCCTTATGACAGAATATTATATAGGACAATATACTGTTATTCATGCAGATTTATACCGATTAACGACTCCGGACGAACTTTTATACCTCGACGTGCGCGACTGGGAAACGCGCGCCACGCATATATTTATCGAATGGGCACAAAACGGCGGCGATCTGCTACCACAAGCTGACGCAATATGTCAGTTTTCCGGATATGGCGACTGCCGCATATTGTCGCTTATAACCACCACCCGCTGAAAAACGGGATTTTCAACTTGTGCACTGCTGCCCGCCAAGCGGGGCAACCATGCGGTTCTCACTCAAGGAGTAGCGTAGCTTGTGCGGTATGGGTTTCGTGAGGGCGCCGCTATAATAGCCACCTGACTACTCACACCCGGAAGCACCGTGCTGAAAAAAGGCCTATTACTCCTCCACTTATGGCGAAAAATCCTGCTGATTCTGCTCGCTATCCTCATCCTCAGTCATAGCTCCAACGCGCTTGCCGTTATCCTGCAAGACGTGCGTTACAACCGCCAGCCGGATAAAGTCCAACTTGTTCTTGACCTTGATCGCCCCACCGTCTTCCAACAATTCAGCCTCGCCGGGCCGCCGCGTATTGTCCTCGATATACCCGACGCTAGCCGCAGTGGGCGAGCGGGCATCACCATCGGCGCCGGCGCAGTAAATAGCATCCGCACCGGTTTTAGCACGGAAACCACCCTGCGCGTCGTCATTGACCTGCGCTATGCTGCCAAGGCCAACATCTACACCATGCCGCCGGAAGGCAGTCGCGGCAACCGCATCGTGATTGATATCTACG
>CAURDG010000042.1:0-9634 GCA_963523555.1 uncultured Cardiobacterium sp. | reverse complement strand
CCTTCGATTTTCAGGCAGTCCACGCCGATTTTTACCAGTTCGCCGACGTGCTCGATGGCGCGCAGGTCGCGGCTGTTCATGATGTAGGTGCCGTGTTCGTCTTCGGTGATTTCCATGTATTCGCCGGGGCGGTTCGTTTCTTCGAGGTAGTAGGTGCGGTCGGCGAGCGGGTGGCGCTCTTGCGGGTCGGTCAGCCCTTGCAGCGCGTCGGGGGAGAAGATGCGGTCGGGCGTGGGGATAAATTCGCCCTCGCTTTCTTCGGTGGCGCCGTGCGTTTTGTATTGCCAGCGGCAAGCGTTGGTGCACACGCCCTGGTTGGGGTCGCGGTTGTTGAAGTAGCCGGAGAGCAGGCAGCGGCCGGAGTAGGCGATGCACAAGGCACCATGCACGAAGACTTCCAGCTCGATGTCCGGGCAGCGTTCGCGGATTTCGCGGATTTCGTCCAGCGAGAGTTCGCGCGAGAGGATGATGCGGCTGATGCCGTTTTTTGCCCAGAATTTGACGCTGGCCCAGTTCATGCTGTTTGCCTGCACGGAGAGGTGGATGGGCATGTCGGGGAAGGCGTCCTTGACCAGCATGATGAGGCCAGGGTCGGACATGATGCAGGCGTCCGGCCCCGCTTTGAGCGAGGGGCTGAGGTCGCGGATGGCGGTTTGCAGTTTGTAGTTGTGCGGCATGGCGTTCACGGTGAGGTAGAACTGCTTGCCCAGCGCGTGTGCCTCGTTGATGCCGGTTTGCAGGTTTTCGTCGTTGAACTCGTTGCCGCGCATGCGCAGGGAGTAACGCGCCGCGCCCGCATAGACGGCATCCGCGCCGTAGGCGAAGGCGTAGCGCATGGTTTTCAGGGAGCCGGCGGGGGCGAGGAGTTCGGTGTGTCGCATAAGTTCTCGGAGGGTATGGAAAAAGCGTGCATTATAGCGACCAGACTGCGGGGGCTGTGGCACAATGACCGCCCCTTTTCTACTGAATAAATGCAGGAGTTGTTATGCAAAAACGCATGAATGTCGAGAGTTTCAACCTCGACCACACCAAGGTGAAAGCACCCTATCTGCGCCTCGCCGACAAGAAACAGGGCGAACACGGCGACGTGATTTTCAAATACGACCTGCGCATCTGCCAGCCGAATCAGGAGCACATGGAAATGCCGGCGCTGCACTCGCTGGAACACTTGATGGCGGAGCTGTCGCGCAATCACAACGGTCATGTGGTCGATATTTCGCCGATGGGCTGTCAGACGGGTTTCTATGTGTCGCTTCTGAACGAGCCGGAGTATCAAACGGCGCTGGATTTGATTGAAAAGACCCTGCGCGACGTGCTGGAAGCGACGGAAGTCCCCGCCTGCAATCCGGTGCAATGCGGCTGGGCGGCCAGCCACAGCCTGGAAGGCGCGAAGGAACTGGCGCGCAAGCTGCTTGACAAGCGCAGCGAGTGGGAAACGATCTTCGCCTGAGACGGCGAAAGTCAGGAAGCGGCAGGCTGGGTAACAGCCTGCCTTTTTTATGACGACCAGGCAGGATGCCTCGCTATATAGCAATTAGCCCCTCCCTCGCTATACACTGCGCGCACGATAAACCACAGGAAGTCCCAGCTATGAACATTCATCTCTACGTCCTTATCCCGCGCCGCCTGACAAGTGCCCTCATGCACCGTCTCGCGCGTATTGAAAAACCACGCTGGCTGAAAAACCACATTATTGCCGCGTATAGTCGTATCACCGGCGCAAACACTGATTTTGCTGCCGAGAAGAATCCTTATGCCTACCGCAACCTGAACGACTACTTCACTCGCGCCCTTGCCGATGGCGCCCGTCCCATCGCACCGGAAAACAGTGCCATCACCAGTCCGGTGGACTGCCGCTGTGCTACCTATGGTACCGTGGATGCAGGCACCATCCTGCAAGCGAAAGGCTTGCCATACAGCGTCTCAGCCTTGCTTGGCAGCGCAGAATGGGCAGAATATTTTGCCGGCGGCAGCAGCGCCACCCTCTACCTGGCACCGGACGACTACCACCGCATCCACATGCCCTGCGATGGCAAACTGCTTGCCATGCGTTTCTGCCCCGGTGATAAACACACGGTTTCGCCAGCATTGCTCAACAAAATTCCGGGAATTTTCACGGGCAACGAACGTGCCGTCTGCCTCTTCGAAACCCCCTTCGGCAAAATGGCGCTCGTCATGGTCGGCGCGCTGAACGTCAGCAGTATCGAAACCGTGTGGCACGGTACGATTCACGACGGCGGTAGCAAAAACGACTATGACTACCGTGCTGCTGACCTGCACTACACGAAAGGTGCGGAAATTGGCCGCTTTAATCTCGGCTCGACCGTCATCCTTTTCTTTGAGAACAGCGTCATCGGCTGGCGACGCACGGCGCTGGATGACGGGCGGAAAATCCATATGGGCGAAACCATTGCCGAAACCCTCTAACCTCATGACAAACGATACGACTACCCTGCACATTTACACCGACGGCGCATGCAAGGGGAATCCCGGCATCGGCGGCTGGGGTGCGCTGCTCTGCTACGGCGCGCATCAGAAAACCTTAAACGGCGCTGAAGCGATGACCACCAACAATCGCATGGAACTCACCGCTGCGATCGAAGCCCTGCGCGCCGTCAAACGCGCCTGCCCCATTACTATCCACACGGACAGCAGCTATCTGAAAAACGGCATCACCCAATGGCTTTCAGGCTGGAAGCGCAACGGCTGGAAAACTGCCGACAAAAAACCAGTGAAAAACATCGAGCTGTGGCAGGCGTTGGATGCACTGGTCAGCCAACATCAGGTTGAGTGGCGCTGGGTGAAAGGGCACAGCGGCCATCCCGGCAACGAAATGGCGGATCAACTGGCTAATGATGCCATCCGCGCCTTGCAGCAAAGCAGTTAACACTGCCGCAGGAATCCAGCGTTTATCCCGCTTGGCGGGTGTTTAAGAGCCCAGGTTTTATCCCGCTTGGCGGGTGTTCGAGAGCCCAGTGTTTATCCCGCTTGGCGGGCGTTTGAGAGCCCAGGTTTTATCCCGCTTGACGGGTGTTCGAGAGCCCAGTGTTTATCCCGCTTGGCGGGCGTTCGAGAGCCCAGTGTTTATCCCGCTTGGCGGGCGTTTGAGAGCCCAGTGTTTATCCCGCTTGGTGGGCGTTTGAGAGCCCAGTGTTTATCCCGCTTGGCAGCTGTTTTGCCTATCTAATGCAGGAAGGGCAGAGCGGTCCATATAGCGGAGGCGATAATGAGGCCACCGAGAATCAGGCGGCTGCTGTCTTGGGTGAGCGCCTTGAGCAGGGTGCCGGTGAAGGCGCCGATGAGTAGCATGGCCGGCAGGGTGCCGAGGCCGAAGGTTAGCATGGTGAGCGCGGCAAGGAGCGGGTTGCCGCTGACGAGCGCAAGGCCGAGGGCGTTATAGATAAGCCCGCAGGGTAGTAACCCCCAGAGAATGCCAAGCAGGAGGGCGTCGCTGCTGCTGCGCACGGGTAGCAGGCTTTGCACGAGGCTGGCGAATGGCCGCCACAGGCGTGCACCGTAGTGTTCGAGGCGGCGCAGCAGGTTCACGCCAAAGGCGATTTGCAGACCGGTCAGCAGCATGACGGTTGCCGCCGCGAGACGTAATACCATGCCCCAGGCGGGGTTATGCGGGCGCACACCAAGGAGTGGCAGCAGGCAGCCGAAGACCAGGCCAAGGGCGGTGTAACTCAACAGGCGGCCTGCGTGATAGGTGAGAAGGTGATGTTTGTGCTGGCTACCGAGGCCGAGCGAGGCGCTGATGCCGCCGCACATGGCGACGCAGTGCGCACTGCCCGCAAGGCCGGTCGCCAGGGCGGTAAGCAGGAGGGGGGTGTTCATGGTTGTTGTTGGCGGCGTTCGTCTTCGCTGTCATCAAGCAGCGGGATCATGGCAGGAGATTCGAGGTCGTCGAACTGGCGGTGTTTGATGGCCCAGTAGAAGGCGCCTACTGCGGCCGCGATGAGGACAACGGAGATGGGAATGAGCAGGTAGAGGATTTGCATGGTCAGACGTTGACGGCGGCGGTAAGGCGGATTTCCACTTTCCAGCGCGGGTCGGCAAGCTTGGCCTGCACGCAGACGCGGGCTGGGGCACGGCCGGGGGCAGTCCAGGCATCCCATTCGCGGTTCATGGTGTCATAGTCAGTGAAATCGGCGAGGTAGATGGTCGCTTCCAGGATATGCGATTTATCGCTGTTCAGCCGCGAGAGCAGGGTGTCAATTTGCGTGAGTACGCTGCGGGTTTGGGTGGCTGCGTCAGCTTCGGGGTCTTCGGGAACCTGGCCGCCAAGGTAAATGATGCCGTTGTGGATGGTGGCGTCGCTGTAGCGCGCTTCGGGGTCGATGTAGGTAATCATGGTCATGAGAGGGTATGGGTTTAGGGAAAAGCCCGTGGTTGTCTCGCTTGCGCTAGATAAGGGTGATTTTCCAGGTTTCCAGGGCGAGGCGGGTGTACATGTCCTGCCGTTTTTCGATGGCGCGGGAATCCCAGCCTGGGAATGGGCGCAGGATGCGGTTGCTGGGTGTCAGTTCTATCAGGCTGCGCGTCAGGTAGTAGTCGCTGTTACGGTAGGCTTCACTTTTTGCCGCATAGTAATCGTCATCCGGCACGGCTTTATATGGGCTTTCCATCAGGGTCAGGTTGCCGAGGCGGTTTTTGTATTCATTGTAATCAGCGTCGGGATTGCCGGCGCGCCATTTTTTTATTTGTCCAATAGAGGGGTGGTTGGGCAGGATGTATTCGATGGAGAGTTTGCTATATGGTTCTATGCTGCCCAGCATTCTGATGCGGGAATTAGGATAATCGGCGTATTGGGCAAGACGGGCAAGGAAATAGCGGATACGGTATTGCGGAATAGAGCCCAAACTCAAGCGTTGCAGGGCCTCAGTCAGATCCTGTGTCTTTTCGGTGATACTTTTATTGAATCGGGTAATGATGAATTCGTTAAGTTGTTCTTTTTGTTTTTCTGTTGAGGATTCTGCGGCAATATGGCGTAATTCGTCTGCCCATTGCGAGAAGAGCGCTTCCAAATTTTTGGTTGTGGTTTTGGTGAAGAGGTAATAGAAGAGGAAACATTCTAATTGCACCACGAAATGCTCAAAGAGATTTTTGGGCAGGGATACGGCGGCTAATAACAAGACGTAATGCAGACTGAATGATTCACCAGTCAGCCGTTTCAGGTTGTGCATAACAGGACTGGTTTTACCATCATTACCCAAACCATTGACAAGATTGATGTAGTGATTGGCATTGTCGGCAATTTTTTGCACAAAGCCGAACGGGTCTTGCGGATAGCCACAGAGCGCAGCATTGTTCTCTTCAGTCAGCCAGTCATAAATGCCATCTTCGCGCACGACGGCACCACCACGCGCGCCTTTTATCGGGTAGTTCGCCATCAGGAAATAGCGCAGGAAGCGCAGGGGTTTTTCTTTTTGCTGTTCCAGTGGTTTGGTGATTTTTTTCCATTCGTCTTTCAGCAAGTTGAATTGCACCTGTTCGACATGAGAAAAGAGCAGGTTTTTGAGCAAATCCATGGGATTCAGGCCGATGCCGCGTTCGTTAATAGTTTCAAATATTTTTAAGGCGCTACTGACGTTGGTGGATACCTGAATAAAAACGACGTTATTGGAGAGATAAGTCCAGTAGCTTTTGAGTTTCTCGCTAGTTTCGTGATTTTCCCGGATATAGTTATAGAGGGTCGTATAGGCATTGAGCAGGTTTTCCAGTGAGCCAAAACTGCCGATACCCAATGATTGGATTTCAGTACGCGCGCTTTGCGGGTCGCTATTGCGCTCTATTAGGGTATTGATAATTTTCTCCCCGTTTTCGTAGCGGGGTTCAAGTTTCAGGACATTTTTTATATCTCCCTGTTTGTCGGTATAGGTGGTTTTGAGCAGGTTAGTGATATGGGCTTGCATCTTGGGTTCGTTTTGCAGGAGGTGACGCAAAACGCAGAGCAGCAGGAATAATGTGGTCAGGCGCTGCTGACCGTCGATAATTTCGTAATGAGTATTTTCTTTGGTCGGCGAGACCAATATCGTGCCGATAAAATATTCCTGCTCGCTGTTGGTATCGATTTGTTCGTTGATGTCTTCTAACAGTTGATTCACTTCTTTTTCTGTCCAGACATATTCGCGCTGATAGTCGGGAACAACATAAAAGCATTCGCGGAAGGCCTCTTCGATACTGTAACGGTGGGTAATGATGCGGGACATGGCAGTTTCCTTGCTATTGTTATTTCCAAGTAATGTATTGCCGTGCCACAGGGTTAGCCTGCGGCTTTTTATTTGTGATACGGCGGACTGTATTTATGCACCGCCTCAATCATCGCCGCCGCGTGTTCCGGCGGGATATCCGGGGTGATGCCGTGGCCGAGGTTGAAGATGTGGCGGTGGCCGTAGCCGTAGTCGGCGAGCACGCGGCGCACTTCGTTTTCGATAACGGCGGGCTCGGCGCGCAGAATGGCCGGATCGAGGTTGCCTTGCAGCGCGATGTTATCGCCAAGGATGGTGCGGGCGGCCCCTAATGATGCCGTCCAGTCCAGGCCGATGGCTGCTGCGCCGCTGTCTTTCATCATCGGCAGCCATTGTCCGCCGCCTTTGGTGAAAAGGATGAGCGGGACTTTGTCGCCGATGGCGGTGATGATACGCTGCATATAGGCAAGCGAGTAGTCGCGGTATGCCGGCCAGGCGAGAACGCCGCCCCAGGTGTCAAACAGCATGACCGCCTGCACGCCCGCTTCAATCTGCGCGGTCAGATAAGCGGTGACGGCGGTGGCGAGTTTGTCGAGCAACTGGTGCAGGGTGCGCGGTTCGTGGTAGAGCATGGCTTTGGCGCGGGCAAAATCGCGGCTTGCTCCGCCTTCAATCATGTAGGTGGCGAGCGTCCACGGGCTGCCGCTGAAGCCGATAAGCGGCACGCGCCCATCCAGCTCGTGGTGGATGAGGCGCACCGCGTCCATGACGTAGCCGAGTTCGCGTTCCATGTCGGGGATACCGAGTGCGGCCACATCGGCAGCGCTTTCGATGGGGTGATTGAATGTCGGCCCCTCGCCGGGGATGAAGTTCAGACCGAGCCCCATCGCATCAGGGATGGTGAGGATGTCGGAAAAAAGAATGGCGGCGTCAAGGCGGAAGCGTTCCAGCGGTTGCAGCGTCACCTCGCAGGCAAGCTCCGGCGTCTGGCACATTGTCATGAAATCGCCGGCCTGCTCACGCGTGGCGCGGTATTCGGGCAGGTAGCGCCCTGCCTGGCGCATCATCCAGACGGGGGTGCGGGGGACGGGTTCGCCTCTGAGGACGCGGAGCAGCAGGTTGTTTTGCATGATTTTTCCTTACTATGGACAGACGGCAACATTGTATAGCGCGCCCTTGGTGCTGGCTATTGGCGCGGCAAGCAGGGGAATGCGGGCAGGCGGCGGGTTTGGAATGGGCGGCGGCTTGTGGTTATAGTGCGCCCCGCTGATTTGTATCACAGGAGCAACAACACATGACCATCCATCTCAACCAAAACCTGCTGTACATGATTGCCATCGGCTTCATCATTGGCCTGATTGCCCGCGCGCTGATGCCGGGGCGCGACAACCTCGGCTGCGTGTTGACGACAGGCCTCGGCATCGCCGGCGCCGTTGCTGCCGGGCTGATTGGGCGAGAGCTCGGCCTGTACCGCCTTGGTCAACCGGCGGGATTCATCGCCTCCGTCCTCGGCGCTATCTTGATACTCGCCCTGCTGCGCCTGGTGTCGAACCGATGAGCATCCGCACTTTCAGCAAAATGCACGGCCTCGGTAACGACTTTATCGTGCTGAATGCCCTGCATGAACCCTTCGACTGGCCGCGCGAGAAAATCCTCGCACTGGCCGACCGCCATAGCGGCATCGGCTTTGATCAACTGCTGATTATCGAACCTGCGCCCGATGCCGCGCATGACTTCGCCTACCGCATCTACAACGCCGATGGCGGCGAAGTCGAGCACTGCGGCAACGGTGCGCGCTGCTTCGGCAAATATCTGCACGACCACGGCCTGCACCCGCTTGACCGCCCCGTCCGCGTCGCCATCAAGCGCGGCAGCATCGCTATCGCCCGCGACAGCGGCGACAACTACCGCGTGGATATGGGTGTGCCGGATTTCATCCCGTTCACCGCCGCGCAGAGCGATTGCCTGCATCAGCCCGTCAGCGTAGCCGGACATGACCTGCAACTCGGCATCGTCAGCATGGGCAATCCGCATGCTGTTTGCGTTGTGGATGACGTTGCGATTGCGCCCGTTGCCGCCGTCGGTGCTGCGTTGCAAACCCATCCCCTTTTCCCCGCCGCCGTCAACGTCGGCTTCATGCAAATCGACGACCGCCGCCACATCCGCCTGCGTGTGTACGAACGCGGTGCAGGCGAAACCCAGGCTTGCGGTACCGGTGCCTGTGCGGCTGTCGCCGTTGGAATCAAGCGCGGCCTGCTGGATTGCGACGTGGCCGTCCGCCTCACGCGCGGCGAACTGCGCATCGCTTGGCCGGATGATAACGCCCAACTCACCATGAGCGGCCCCGCCGCCACCGTGTATCACGGCGAACTCGCATGAGCGACCTTGACGACTACCTCGCCTACCTGCGCTACGAACGCGCCGCAGCTGCACAGACCATCACCACTTACCGCCGCCTGTTGCTGCAATTTTCCGCCGCCTTTCCGGAAGAAAACCTGCGCGCGCTGGACGCACAAACCCTGAAAGACTACCTCCTCCGCCTCACCAAAGAACATAAGTACAGCGCCGCGACCCTGAACCAGCACCGCGCCGCCCTGCGTGGCTACTACGGCTGGCTGCACCGCCAGCACGGCCTCGCTGACGACCCCAGCACCCACCTCAAACTGCCGCGCAAAAGCAAACGTCCATTACCGGAAGTCCTTACCCCCGAACAAATCACCGCCCTGCTTACGCCGCCGGAAGACAGCGACCCGCTCAAACTGCGCGACCACGCCATCCTCGAACTCTTCTACTCAGCCGGCCTGCGCCTCGCCGAACTCGCCGCGCTGAACGTCGACCTGCCCGAAGCAAACGGCCACACCATCGTGCGCGGCAAAGGCGGCGTCGAACGCCTCGTCTTCATTGGCAGCAAAGCGCGGGAAGCACTGGCGCGCTGGCGGGCGGTGCGCGGCAGTCTGCAAAAAAAACCGGAAGAAACCGCGCTCTTTCTCAACAAAAACGGCACCCGCATCAGCGAACGCGGCATCGCCCTGCGTCTTAAAGGCTACGCCTACGACAAAATCCACATCAACATCCACCCACATACCCTGCGCCACACCTTCGCCACCCACATCCTGCAATCCTCAGGTGACATCCGCGCCGTGCAAGAAATGCTAGGCCATAAAAATCTCGCGACCACACAAATCTATACCCACCTTGACGCGCAGACTCTCATCAAAACCTACGACGCCCACCACCCGCGAGCGAAGAAAAAAACGGCAAAAGGATGAAACAAAGCTGCGCCTTTCCTTTGCCGAGCCCAGCATTTACGCCGCTTGGCGGGCCCAGTGTTTACGCCGCTTGATGGGCCCAGTGTTTACGCCGCTTGGCGGGTCCAGTGTTTGCGCCACTTGGCGGGTCCAGTGTTTGCGCCACTTGGCGGGTCCAGTGTTTGCGCCACTTGG
>CAURDG010000041.1:0-9686 GCA_963523555.1 uncultured Cardiobacterium sp. | reverse complement strand
TGACGGGAGTCCAGTATTTACGCCGCTTGACGGGAGTCCAGTATTTACGCCGCTTGACGGGAGTCCAGTATTTACGCCGCTTAGCGCGAGCCCAGTATTTACGCCGCTTGACGGGCCCAGTATTTACGCCGCTTGGCGGAGCCAGTATTTACGCCGCTTGGCGGGGCCAGTGTTTACGCCGCTTGGCGGGGCCAGTGTTTACGCCGCTTGGCAGGTATTCACACTGTGCCGTTGCGGCTGTCAGAGGTCGAGTTCGGCGCCGATGCTGATGTGCAGGCGGACTTTGTCGCCGTATTGTTTGTCGAAGCCGTGGCCGACGTCCACTTTGATGGGGCCGACTGGCGATTGCCAGTGCACACCCGCGCCCGCGCCAACACGCAGTTTGAAGTCGTCTATGAAGGCGTCGCCGCCGTCCACGAAGGCCGCCACCGCCCAGTCGGGCTTGAAGTAGTATTCGTATTCGAGGCTGCCCACGCCGAGGTAGCGCCCGCCGATATTGTTGCCTTCGCTGTCACGGGCGCCGATGTTTTCGAAGGCGTAGCCACGGATGCTGCGGTCGCCGCCTGCGAAGTAGCGCAGGCTGGGCGGGATGCGGTCAAAGTTGTCTGTCCAGCTGGCGCCAAGGCTGGCGCGGGCGATGAGACGCTGTTTTTCGCCGATGCTTTGCAGGTAGCGCGCGTCAATGTTGCCTTGCACGAGGTTGGCGTCCGAGAGCAGGGCTTTGCCGGCGGCAAGGACGCCGAAGCGGAATTGGTAGCCGTCTTTGGGGTTCAGGCGGTTTTTGGTCGAGGTGTAGGTCCATTGTCCTTGGGGATAGACAAGCAGGGTTTTGTCGTCTATCAGGCCGATTTCGTATTTTTCCCAGGCGGCGACGAGGCCGTAGCGGTGTTCCCAGTTGCCGAGGCGGAAGTTGTAGCCGCCTTCGCCGAAGAGTTTGCGGCTGTCGTAGTTGTCGGTTTTGATGTGGCCACCGAGGCGGAAGTAGTAGTAGTCGCTGGTGGGGTTTTGCGCCGGGATGCGGTAGAGGGTGTCGAGGCTGCTGTTCTTCTTCGAGGCGTAGAGTTTGCTGCTGAATTGGTGCCCCCGGCTGTTGATCCAGCGGCGGTCGAATTCGACTTTGCCGCGCACGCCGCCGTCGGTGGAGTAGCCGACGCCGAGGACGTAGTGTTTGTTTTCGTCCATGGTGAGTTGGGCGTTGACGGGCACGGTTTTGGTGGTGCGGTTGGGTTCGTCGCCCACGAGCGCTTCGGCGAAGTAGCCGCTGCCTTGCAGGTCTTGTTGCAGGGTGGCGACGTCGGAAGACAGGTAGGGCTGGCCGGGTTTGAACTGGACGAAACGTTGCAGCAGGTCGGGGTCGAGCGGGGTTTCGTTGAAGTCAACCGCTTCGAAGGTGTAGCGCATACCGCTGTCCAGCACGAGGTTGACTTCGGCGGTGTTGTCCGCCGGGTTGACCTGGACGTTGTGTTCGCGGAATTCGGCGTCGAAGTAGCCGCGTGCGCTGGCAAGCGCAGCGAGGCGCGCTTTGTAGGTTTCGTAGGTTTCGTGGTTGAGGACGCCGCCCTGTTTCAAGGGGTTGTCGGCGAGTACTTCCTGGAAGGCTTCGTCCTGCGCCGCTTCGCCGGTGATTTGTACGTTGACTTTGCTCAGCTGGGTGACCTGATTCTGGTGCACGGTGTAGGTGATGCGCAGGCCGCCGCCTTCGTCCTGAACGTGCGCATCCACTTCGCTGTTGTAGTAGCCGAAGGGTTGTTGGGAACGGCGGATTTCTTCACGGCCGTTTTCGATGAGGTATTGGATGTAGTCGGGTTGTTCGATTTTTTCGCCGACGGATTTTTCCAGTGTCAGGTAGGTTTTGGCGTTGTCGTATTGCTGGATGTTGTCGATGCCGCGTATGTCGATGTCGAGGATGGTTTTGCCCATGAGGTTGGCGGCGTTGAGTTGCGCAGGTGCGGTAGTGCCAGCCATTTTGGGTTTGACGGCGGGTGTGGCCGGTTTGGCGTGCAGGGGCAGGGCGAGCAGGGCAGTGAGGAAGGCGGTAAGCAGTTTGTGTTGCATGGTGTCGTTCCTTGGGTTGGGTCAGCCCAGTTTGAGTTGTCGCCAGCGCAGGCCCAGGGCGAGCAGGGCGGCGGTGTAGCTGGCAAGGCCAATGGCGATGAGCAGGATGAGGTCGCGCAGGCGTAGCAGGACGGTTTTATCCAGCCAGGCGGCGGGGTCGCCTTGCAGGGTGTAGAGGATGGAGGCAAGCGCGGCGTTAGCCATGAGGATACGCAGGGCAAAGCCCCAGGCGCCGCTTTTCAGGCTGACGCCCGCGCGGTAGAGGTACCAGGCGAGCAGGGCCATGTTGGCCAGCGCGGCGATGCTGCTTGCTGCCGCCAGGCCAACGTGTTTGTAGGGGCCGCTGAGGATGAGGGCGCAGGCGATGTTCAGCACCATGGCGCTGATGCCCGCTTTGACCGGGGTTTTGGTGTCATGGCGGGCATAGAAGGCAGGGGCGAGGACTTTCACCATGATGTGAAAGAGGGCGCCGATGCCATAGGCGCGCAGGCTGAGGGTGGTCATTTCGACGTAGTGGGCGTCAAAACGGCCGCCGTAGAGCAGGCTGGAGATGATGGCGGGGGCAAGGGTGATGAGACCAACGGCAGCGGCACTGCCGACGAGGAAGCCCCAGCGCAGGGCCCAGTCAAGGGTGAGGGCGAATTGGGTGTCGTTGGAGGCGGCGCGCAGGGCGCTGAGGCGCGGCAGGATGACGGTGCCGAGGGCGACGCCGATGAGGCCGACGGGCAGTTCGACGAGGCGGTCAGAGTAGTACAGCCAGGAGATGCTGCCAGTGACGAGCCAGGAGGCGAGGTAGGTGTTGATCAGCACGGTGAGCTGGCCGACGGATGAGCCGAAGAGGGTCGGCAGCATCAGTTTGAGGATGCGGCGCACACCGCTGTGCCGCCAGCCCCAGCGCGGGCGCAGCAGCATGCCGCATTTCCACAGGAAGGGCAGTTGCAGGGCAAGCTGGGCGATGCCGCCGATAAGCACTGCCCAAGCGAGTTCCATGCCGTAGAGGCCGTGTGCCGGGGTACCGTGGTAGTGCCGCCACAGGCAGGCGGCGATGAGGGTGATGTTCAGGAGGACGGGGGTTAGCGCCGGGATGCCAAACTGGCCGAAGGTGTTGAGGACGCCGCCCGCCATTGCAGTAAGCGAGATGAGCAGGATGTAGGGGAACATCAGGCGCAGCATGTCGCTCGCCAGCAGGTATTGGTCGGGCCGTTCGCTCAGGCCGCTGGCGACTAGGGCGATGACGGTCGAGGAGAAGATGACGCCGAGTGCCGTTACCGCCAGCAGGATGCCAAGCAGGGTGCCGCTGGTGTGGCGCAGCAGGTCTTTCAGCTCTTCGGGATGCCCGGTGCGCGTCGCCGAGAAGACGGGGACAAAGGCGTTGGCAAAGCTGCCTTCGGCAAAGAAGCGGCGCAGGGTGTTGGGGATGCGCAGCGCGGCGTAGAAGGCATCCGTGACCACGGCATCGAAGTAACGCGCCACCAGCATATCGCGCAGTAGGCCGAGGACGCGCGAGGCGAGCGTCATCACGGCGAAGACGGCGGACGATCTGCCGAGCGACGCGGCCATCAGTGCCAGCCCAGGCGTTTACAGATTTCGCGGATGAGGTCGGCGCGGTTCATGCTGTAAAAATGCAGCGCCGGCACGCCTTCGCCAATCAGCCGTTCACACATCTGCGCGACTATGTCTGCGCCAAAATCACACAGGGCAGGAATGTCATCCTGCAAGGCTTCCAGACGTTTGCGCAGCCAGCGCGGGATTTCCGCTCCGCAGGCGTCGGAGAAGCGGCTTAGTTGCACATAATTGCTGATCGGCATGATGCCCGGCACCAGCGGGATTTCGACGCCCAGCACCTGCGCATCGTCACGGAAACGCAGATAGGCGTCGGCGTTGTAAAAATACTGGGTGACGGCATCGGTCGCGCCAGCCATCACCTTTTCGCGGAAAGCATGCAAATCCTCAGCAGGTGTACGCGCACGCGGATGCACCTCAGGATAGGCGGCAACGCAAATGCGCGCGTTCTCGCCCCACAGTTGGCGGACGTATGACACCAGCTGGGTGGCCGTCGTAAAACCGGCATTTTCAAATGCACCGGAAGGCATATCGCCACGCAACGCCATCAGGCGGTTAATGCCCAGTGCCTGATAATCATCGAGCAGGGTGCGGATTTCTGCTTCAGTTGAAGCGACGCAGGTCAAATGCGGCATCACCGGCGGACCATTTTCGGCACACATTCTGGCCACCAGATTCATGGTGCGATCGCGCGTACTGCCGCCCGCCCCATACGTTACCGAAAAATACTCAAACTGAAACACCGCCAAATCGCGGCGCACCGCTGCCAGCTTCTCTGCCCCTTCCGGCGTCGCCGTCGGGAAAAACTCACAACTGAGGGGAACCCTGGTAACCGACACAAAACACTCCTTACAATTAACGTTTGAAACGGGCCGGCTTGATATACAGGACAAGATTACTCTTCACCTTATAATCGCGCCCGTTCACATCGCGGAAACGATAAAAACCCTTACCGTCCAGCTTGGGCGAATTCTTGGCATACAGCACATCGCCCGCCATCATCTTGACCTCATACATCCCCTGCTCGCTACGCAAGGCGCACGCCTGCACAAGCAGAGGCAACACAACGAAAAATACCAGCTTTTTCATGAATGCAGTCCCGGCTGAAATAAAGAAAAAGGAAGAAGGGCGCAGTATAGCAGAGGCATAAAACCCCGCGCGCAAAAAGCCAGACAGGGCGGGGCGAATGACCGGTACATGAAAAAACAGTATAATTTGTGCGATAAAAATCCTTCCAAAAACAAGGACACGACATGGCAGAAAACCATACAACCGATACCACTTTCAGCAGCCTGCCCATCCATGAGGCCATCCAGGAAGCGCTGGAAGACCACCGCCTGACCCACACCACGCCGATACAGGAAAAAACCCTGCCGCTGACCCTCAGCGGGCATGACGTGATGGGCCTGGCGCAAACCGGTACCGGCAAGACGGCTGCCTTCCTCATCTCGCTGTATCACTACCTGCTCACCAACCCCGTTCACCCCAAAGCCAAAGGACCGTGGGCGATCGTGCTGGCACCGACGCGCGAACTCGCCGTGCAAATCAAAAAAGACGCCGATCAGATCGGTGCCTACACCGGCCTGAACAGCCTCGCCATCTACGGCGGGGTCAACATAGAGCACCAGAAAAACCTGCTCGACAACGCCCCCATCGACATCATCATCGGCACACCGGGGCGCATCATTGACCTCTACAAACAAAAAAGCATCCGCCTGAAAAATATCGAAGTCTGTGTGTTAGACGAAGCTGACCGCATGTTCGACCTCGGCTTTATTGACGACGTGCGCTACCTGCTGCGGCAAATGCCGCCCGCACACGAACGCCTCAATCTGCTTTTCTCGGCGACGATGGCGGAAAAAGTGCGCGAACTCGCCTACGAATACTTCAATGCGCCGGAAACCGTCAGCATAGAAAGCGAGCATGGCACCGCCGACAACATCACGCAAAGTCTCTACCACACTGCCAAGCACGAAAAAACGCCGCTGCTTATTGGCCTGCTCAATAAAGAAAAACCGGCGCGCAGCATGATCTTCCTCAACACCAAGCGCGACCTCGAACGCCTCTCCATCGTGCTGGAAGCAAACGGTTATCCGAATGCCGCCCTCTCCGGCGACATCCCGCAGAAAAAACGCGAAAAAATCATCAAAGACTTTCAAAGCGGCGCCATCAACATCGTCGTTGCCACCGACGTCGCCGCGCGCGGCCTGCACATCCCGGATATTACGCACGTCTTTAACTACGACCTGCCGCAAGTCGCCGAAGACTACGTGCACCGCATCGGTCGTACCGCACGCGCCGGTGCTTCCGGCACTGCCATCAGCTTTACCTGCGAAGAATACGTGTACTCCTTGCCGGAAATTGAGCACTACATCCACGGCAAAATCCCGACCCTGCCGCTGGACGAAGACCTCTTGGCCGACGTTGTACCGCCCAGCGAAGAAGCCTTGCAGGCGCTGAACGAACAAAAAGCGGAACGTCTCGCCCGTAATGGCAACCGCAGAAGCGACCGCCAACCACGCGGCAAGCCGGAAAACCACCGCCGCCGTCGCAATCCGCACCATAATTCCGGCGGTGACGAACCAAACGGCAATCGCTAACTCACGATGAAGGCGGGCGCAAGCCCGCCTTAAATCTATTCACTTGGCAGTTTCTACTTGACCTCGTTAAGCGGGATAAACACGGGATCTTGGGCTACTGCCCTTTCACCGCAACATCATGCGTCATCAGAAAATCTGCATTTCGGCGGCGGGATTTTCCCCGTAGCCGTTAACCCCCTCCCTTATAATGCCTGCCCAACTACCCCTTATCTCCCATCATCATGAAAAGCACTCTGCACAAACGTCTGCAACACTGGGGCAGTCCCGCCGGTTTTGAGCGCCTGAGCGGGCGCATCCTGCCGTGGCTGACGCCGCTCGCCTGGCTGTTGCTCGCCATCGGCGTCGTTTGGGGCCTCGCCTTTGCCCCGCCGGATTACCAGCAAAAAGACAGTTTCCGCATCATTTACCTGCATGTCCCTGCCGCGATGCTCTCCATGAGCATTTATGTGTTTCTCGCCGTCGCCTCGCTCGTGCATTTCGTCTGGCGCAGCCGTCTTGCCGCCTGGCTGGCACGCGCCGCTGCCCCGTATGGCGCACTGATGACGGCGCTCGCGCTCGCAACGGGCGCGATTTGGGGCAAGCCCACCTGGGGGACGTATTGGACCTGGGACGCCCGTCTCACCTCCGAGCTCATCCTGCTTTTCCTCTATCTCGCTTACCTGCTGTTGCAGGCGAGCATTGAGGAACGCGACCAGGCTGACCGCCTCGCTGCTATCCTCGCCATTGTCGGCGTCATCAACATCCCCATCATTCATTACTCGGTGGTGTGGTGGAATTCGCTGCATCAGGGGGCGACGCTTTTCCGCGCCGACGGCCCCAGTATCGACGGCACCATGCTGCGTCCGCTCATCATCACGCTGCTTGCCTTCTACGCCCTTTTTGCCGACTACCTCATCCGCGCCGTTGACAATCTGATTCTTGAACACCGCATCCGCCGCCAACTGGAAACCTGATATGACCTTCGCCAGCCTCAGTGAATTTCTGCGCATGGGCGCGCACGGCGCCTACGTCTGGACGGCCTACGGCCTCACCCTCGCCGCTCTCGTCGCCATTCACCTATTCACCGCGCGCCGCCGCCGCCGCCTGCAACACACCCTCGACACCCTGAAACAACACGATGACTCCCGCTAGAAAAAAACGCCTCACCCTCATCGGCCTCATCTTCGCTTCCTTCGCTGCCGCCGTCGCCCTCCTGCTCTACGCCATGCAGAACGACCTGAACCACTACTACTCGCTGGAACAAATCGCCGCGCATGCCGCACCGCAGGAACAACCCGGCATCCGCGTCGGCGGCATGGTGGAAGACAAATCCCTGCAACGCGAGGGCGCGAGCCTCACCGTGCGCTTCCGCATCACCGACTACCGCCACCCGCCGCTTACCGTGCACTACACCGGCATGCTGCCCGACCTTTTCCGCGAGGGGCAAGGCGTCATCGCGCGCGGCACCTTGCACGCCAACGGCGACTTTCAGGCGGACGAAATCCTCGCCAAGCACGACGAAAACTACCTGCCGCCCGAAGTCAAAGCCGACATGGACAAAAGCGGCCACCCGCACCAAAGCCAGCAGGCAAAACCATGACCATCGCCCTCGGACACTACGCGCTGTGGCTGGCGGGCGCGCTCGCCCTCATCCAGGCCGTCATCCCCGCCCTGCTCGCGGACGAACGCCGCGCCTGCGCCATCGCCGTGAGTGCCGCCAAAACCCAGGCGGCACTCTTCACCCTCAGCATCATCGCCCTCGCCTATGGTTTCCTCGCCAACGATTTCAGCGTGCGCTACATCGCCGCCCACAGCAACAGCCTCCTGCCGTGGTACTACCGTGCGACCGCTGTTTGGGGCGGACACGAAGGCTCGCTGCTGCTCTGGATTACCATCCTCGCCTGGTGGACAGCGGCCTTTGCCGCGAAAAGTCGCGACCTGCCGGACGCCGTGCGCGGCAAAACCCTCGCCATCCTCGGCTACATCAGCGTTGGCTTTACCGGTTTCATCGGCTTCACCTCCAACCCCTTCACCCGCATCCTGCCCGCCCCGTTTGACGGCGCCGACCTCAACCCCTTACTCCAGGATCCCGGCCTCATCCTCCATCCGCCGCTGCTCTACACCGGCTACGTCGGCTTCGCCGTCGCCTACGCCATCGTCCTCGCCAACCTCTGGCAAGGCCGCCTCGATACCCTCTCCCTGCGCCGCGCCCGCCCGTGGACACTCGCTGCCTGGTGCGCCCTCACCCTCGGTATCACACTCGGCAGCTACTGGGCCTACTACGAACTCGGCTGGGGCGGCTGGTGGTTCTGGGACCCCGTCGAAAACGCCTCGCTCATGCCGTGGCTCATCGGCGCCGCCCTCATCCACAGCCTCATCGTCAGCGAAAAACGCGGCGGCCTGCGCACCTGGACGGCGCTGCTCGCCATCAGCGCCTTCACCCTCAGCCTCATCGGCACCTTCCTCGTCCGCTCCGGCGTCCTCACCTCCGTGCACGCCTTCGCTGCCGACCCGACCAGAGGCGTGTACATCCTTGCCCTCATCGTTGCCAACACCCTGCCCGCGCTCATCCTCCTCATCCTGCGCGCGCCACAACTCGCGAGTGACGCCCGCCACGGCCTGCTCGCCCGCGAGACCGGCATCCTTGCCAACAACTGGCTGCTGGCAGGCGCCTGCCTCATCGTCTTCACCGGCACCCTCTACCCGCTACTCGCCGACACCCTGAACCTCGGCAAAATCTCCGTCGGCGCGCCCTACTACAACCGCCTCATCGTGCCACTGGCACTCACCAGCCTCATCCTCCTCGCCGTTGGCCCACTCCTGCGCTGGCAACGCGACCGCGCCCGCCGCCTCCTCCCGCGCCTTGCCATCATGACGATTGCCGCCGCCCTTGCCACCCTCGCCATCTGCCACGCGGCAGATGCCTGGCAATGGCGCACCATCATCGCCGTCGCCTGCGCCACCTTCGCCGCCAGCGCCATCCCGCTCGACTACCTTGACCGCCTGCGCCACCGCATCCCCGCTAGCCGCCCCTACCACGGCATGCAACTCGCCCACCTCGGCTACATCGTGCTGGCGCTCGCCATCACTGCCGCGAACCAGTACAGCATCGAAGAAGACCACAGCATCAAAGAGGGCGCGAGCGTGAATATCGCCGACTACCGCCTCACCCTCATGACGCTCACCGCCGAAAAAGGCCCGAACTACAACGCAACCGTCGGCAAAATCCTCGTGCAAAAAAACGACGGCACACCGCTCACCGTCCTCACCCCCAGCAAACGGCAATACCACATGAGCACCATGCCGATGACCGAAAGCGCGCGCCGCGTGACGGCAACGCACGACCTCTACGTCGCTTTGGGCGAAGCCATCAATGCTGACACCTGGGCCATCCGCATCCAGTACAAACCCTACATCAGCTGGATCTGGATCGGCGGCCTGCTTATGGCGCTCGGCGCCGTGCTGGCGATGGGCGGCAGACGGGCGCAG
>CAURDG010000040.1:0-9829 GCA_963523555.1 uncultured Cardiobacterium sp. | reverse complement strand
GCGGGCGTTTGCGCTCGCGGAAGGTGTAGTAGGCGTCAACGGCCGGGTCACGCGTCGCCATATAGGCGCGGTAGCTGTCGGGCAGGTCGTAGGTGTCTAGGTTCATCAGGATGCCTTGGTTATTTGAGCTTGGGATAGGGAATACGGTGCTCGTCGAGTTTTTTCTTGAGGGTGTTACGCGTGATGCCGAGGATTTTTGCCGCTTGGCTCTGGTTGTGCTCGCAGCGCAGCATGATGTGGCTGATCACGGCGTGTTCGGCTTCGTGAATGATGAGGTGGTAGAGGCCGCTGGCTTCGCGCGGGTGTTCGTCTTCTTCGAGCATGGCGTAATACTGCTCAATGCTGTGCTCGATGGCAGCACGGATAGTGATTGCTTTCATGGGGAGGGGGTAGGGGGCGGTATGGGGCGCGCAGTATATAACCAATCCCGGAAAATAATCTGGCAGTGTTGATGCATCTTGCCAGCTGGATTTCCGGAATGGCTGTCCAGCGCTTGCTATATCGCGGCGCTATCGAGGGTGGCAAGTTGTGCGGCAAGATCGGCGGCGTGATTGATAGCGTCGCGCAGCGCGGCATAGGCAGGATGATCCCGCAGGTAGGCGTGCAGGTGTTTGCGCGCGATGCGTGTCGCTTGCGCGCCGTAGTGCCGGTGCAGGTCGTGCAGATGGGTGCGGATTTGCGCGTTTTTGTCGGTAGCGGGCGCGGGGATGCCGTTCACCGCCGCCTGGCAGCGGGCGAAGAGCCACGGATCGCCGAGGGCAGCGCGGCCAATCATGAGGCCGTCGAAGCCGTAGCGGTCGATAAGGGTTTTCGCTTGCGCGGCATCGCGGATGTCGCCGTTGGCGATGATGGGCAGGCGGGTACGGTTTTTCAGGGCGGCGATGGCGGCATGGTCGGCGGTGCCGTTGTATTTCTGCGCGCGACTGCGGCCATGCACGGCAAGGGCGGCGACGCCGTTATCTTCCGCGATGGCGGCGAGTTCAAACAGGGTCGGCTGGTCATCGTGGTAGCCGAGGCGGGTTTTGACGGTGACGGGGATGGATACGGCGCGGCTGACGGCAGCAAGGATTTTCGCGACTTGGCCGAGATCAGCGAGCAACGCCGAGCCTGCCTGCTGGCGGGCAACGGTTTTCGCCGGGCAGCCGAGGTTGATGTCGATGATGTCTGCCCCTTTGGCCTGCATGACGAGCGCCGCTTCCGCCATCAGTGCCGGGTCGCCGCCGACAAGCTGGACGATTTTCGGGTAGTGCGGGTCGGGATCGAATTGCAGGCGGTTTTGCGCAAGGTCGGTGTGCAGCAGGTCAGGCTTGGCGCTGACCATTTCGGCGGTACTGTAATCGGCGCCGTTCGCCTGGCAGAGGCGGCGAAAAGGCAGGTCGCTGACGCCGGCCATCGGCGCAAGGAGGATGACGGGGCGGGGGTAGCTGAAGCGGCCAAGGGTGAGCATTTATTTGCGCTGGAGTTCAAGCAGTATCCAGCCGTCGCGTTCGTCGGCACGGCGGATGTGGTAGGCGTCGGCGTAAGCGGCGTGGATGCGTTCTTCCTGGCGTTCGAGCAGACCGGCAAAGATGAGGCGGCTTGCGGCATGCAGGTGTTTTTCGAATTGCGGGCGCAGGGCGCACAGCGGTTCGAGGAGGATGTTGGCGATGATGAGGTCCACTTGTGGCGCATCGTCCGGATTGGCACAGAGGGTGATGCGCGCGGCGACGTTGTTTTTTTCGGCATTGTCGTGGCTGGCGGTGAGCGCCTGCGGATCAATGTCGGTCTGCCAGATGTGTGTGGCACCCAGCAGGGCGGCGGCGATACCGAGGATGCCGCTGCCGCAGCCGTAGTCGTAGGCGGTTTTGCCGCGCAGGTCGTGATGCACCAGCCAGTTGAGGCACATGGCGGTGGAGGGATGGGTACCGGTGCCGAAGGCAAGGCCGGGGTCAAGGCGCAACACGGTGGCATCCGCTTCGGGAATGGTGTGTTCGGTCGCGGCCACCCAAAAGCCGTTGCCAAAGGGGATGGGCTGGAAGTGGTCAAGCCAGGCGCGCACCCAGTCGTTGTCGTGCAGGAGGTGTTCAGCGATGGGGTAGTCGTCGCCGAGGGCGGCGCGCAGGACGGTGAGGATGGCGTCACGGTCGCTGTCTAGCGGGTAGAGGCCGGTCACACGCGTGGTTTGCCACAGCGGGGTGGTGCCGATAGGGGGTTCGAAGATTTCTTCGTCATCGGAGGCGGTGTAGGTGACGGCAATGGCGCCA
Organism: uncultured Cardiobacterium sp.; assembly: GCA_963523555.1. Lineage (GTDB taxonomy): Bacteria > Pseudomonadota > Gammaproteobacteria > Cardiobacteriales > Cardiobacteriaceae > Cardiobacterium. The sequence continues at coordinate 7,586 of CAURDG010000040.1, read as the reverse complement.
CTTGCTTCCAGCGCGGCTTCAAGCTGCTCGGCTTCGGCGTCGCTGTGGGCGGTGAGGGTGAGTTCAAGCCAGGTTTGGTTGGTCATGCGGAGTTCCGGGTGTAGATATGTTTTGCCCCCGCAAGCGGGGGCAGTGCTGTGTGCTGTCAGGCGAGGCCGAGTTTGTGTTCGAGGTAGTGGATGTCCATGCCGCCGTGGTTGACGATGGGGTCGTCCAGCAAATCCTGATGCAGTTCAATGTTGGTGTTGATGCCTTCGATGACGAGTTCGCGCAGTGCCATTTTGGCGCGGGCGATGGCGGTTTCGCGCGTGTCGCCCCAGGTGATGAGTTTGCCGATCATGGAATCGTAGTGCGGCGGCACGGTGTAGCCGTCGTAGAGGTGGGATTCGACGCGTACGCCAAGTCCGCCCGGTGCGTGGAATTCGCTGACTTTACCCGGCGAGGGGATGAAGGTTTTGGCGTTTTCAGCATTGATGCGGCATTCGATGGCGTGTCCCCGGATGTGGATGTCGTCCTGGGTGTAGGCAAGCGGCAACCCGGCGGCGATGCGGATTTGTTCGCGCACGATGTCCACGCTGGTGATCATTTCAGTGACGGGGTGTTCGACCTGGACGCGGGTGTTCATTTCGATGAAGTAGAACTCGCCGTCCTGGTAGAGGAATTCGAAGGTGCCGGCACCGTGGTAGCCGATGCGTTTGCAGGCTTCGACGCAGATGCCGCCGATTTTGGCGCGTTGTTCGGGGGTGATGCCGGGAGCAGGCGCTTCTTCCATGACTTTCTGGTGGCGGCGTTGCAGGGAGCAGTCGCGTTCACCGAGATGGATGGCGTTGCCGTGTTTGTCAGACAGCACCTGGATTTCGATATGGCGCGGGGTTTCGAGGAATTTTTCCATGTACACCATGTCGTTGCCAAAGGCCTGACGCGCTTCGGTTTTGGTGAGACGCACGGCATCAACGACTTCATCGGCGTTTTTGACGACGCGCATGCCGCGTCCGCCGCCGCCGCCCGCCGCCTTGATGATGACGGGGTAGCCGATGCGTTCCGCGGTCGCGCGGATCTCGTCCGGATCAGTGCTGAGCGGACCGTCTGAACCGGGCACACAGGGGATTCCGGCGGCTTTCATCGCTTTGATGGCTTCGACTTTGTCGCCCATCATGCGGATGGTTTCTGCGCGCGGCCCGATGAAGGTGAAGCCGGATTGTTCGACGCGCTCGGCAAAGTCCGCGTTTTCCGAGAGGAAGCCGTAGCCGGGGTGGATGGCGTCGGCATTCGTCACTTCGGCGGCGGCGATAATGGCGGGCATGTTGAGGTAGCTTTCGGACGAGGGCGCCGGACCGATACACACGGATTCGTCGGCGAGGACGACGTGTTTCAGATCGGCATCGGCCTTGGAATGCACGGCGACGGTTTCGATGCCCATTTCGCGGCAGGCGCGCAGGATGCGCAGCGCGATTTCCCCACGGTTGGCAATCAGCACTTTCTGGAACATGGCGGTTTCCCCCAAGGCTTATTTGACGACGAAGAGGGGTTCGTCGTATTCGACCGGCTGTCCGTTCTCGACGAGGATTTCCACGACTTTACCGCCGAAGTCGGCTTCGATGCGGTTGAACATTTTCATGGCTTCGATGATGCAGACGGTGTCGCCCGCCTTGATGTTGTCGCCGAGTTTGATGAAGGGGTCGGCATCGGGCGCGGGGGCGTTGTAGAAGGTGCCGACCATCGGTGAGCGGATGAGTTTGCCATCCGGTGCAGGCTTGCCGGCAGGGGCGGCCTCGGCAGCAGGTGCAGGAGCTGCGGCGGGCGCTTGCGGCGCGGCCGGATAGGGCATGGGGTAAGGCGCAGGCGGCGGCATCATCGGCGGCATTTGCCCGTAGCGGTTGATACGCACGGATTCTTCACCTTCGGTGATTTCGAGTTCGGCAACGCCGCTCGCTTCGAGCATTTCGATGAGTTTTTTGATTTTGCGGATGTCCATGGGTCAGGTCTCTTGTTTGGGTTGGGTTAGGTAGTGGTGGGCGGCGGTGAGCGCCAGTTCGTAACCGGTCGCGCCGAGGCCGCTGATGACGCCGAGGGCGAGGTCGCTGAAATAGGAATGTTGGCGGAAGGCTTCGCGGCGGTAGATGTTCGAAAGATGCACTTCGATGAAGGGGATGGCAACAGCAGCCAGTGCGTCGCGTATGGCGACGCTGGTGTGGGTATAGGCGGCGGGGTTGATGATGATGAAATCGACTTCGTGTTTACCGGCTTCGTGGATAAGGTCGATAAGGGTGCCTTCATGATTGTGCTGGATGTGTTCGAGCTGGTGGCCGAGGTCTTGCGCCATGCTTTTCAGGCGAAGTTCGATGTCTTCCAGGGTGTTGTTGCCGTAGTGTTTGGGCTCGCGGCTGCCGAGCAGATTCAGGTTGGGGCCGTTAATGACAAATATTAGTGCCATAGGGTGTTGGGTTCTCAGGGTGGGATGGTCGCGGGATTGCCTGCGAAAAAGGGGCTTTGGGTTAGGCCGCAGACGTCGCTTGAAAGCGGGCATTATAGCGGCTTCCCCTACATTCGATATGATTTCTTCCCGGCCATTTGTATTGAAAATATCGTTGTCGAAAGTGGTAGATACGGTTTTTTCAAGGAAGATGGTCGTGATTTCCTGCATTTGAGCTGCATGGCAGCAAAGTAATGGTCAGATGTTAAAAGTGTCACAAATACGACAAATCCTTGCCAAAATACGACGACTCGCCGACAATCCCATTGACACGGCATCGTCGTGTTTTCCATTGCCGATGCAACGGAATCTTATTTTTCCACGGAGAAACCAATGAAAAAGCAAATTTTTTCTCTAATTGCCACAGCTTGTTTGCTTGCTGCCTGTGGTGGCGGTGACAAAACGCAGCCGGCTGATCCTGCCCCTGCCCCGCCGGAAGCGGATGTAGCCGCACAACAAGCAACTGAGCAGCAAGCTGCAGAGCAACCTGTTGGTGGTGAGAAAGATGCCCACGGCTGTATGCCGTCCGCAGGCCAAACTTGGTCCACGATGCGCAATGAATGTGTGCAGATTTTAGATACAGCCGATATTCAGCTGATTGATCCAGCCAATGAAAACCTTGCGGTGTACGTGATTCTGTCGAAAGACAAGAAGAAAGCAGAAGTTTTCGCAGCTGATCTTCCAGATGGTGTGATATTGAACAGCAGCAAAGGTGGCTATAAATCCAAAGACGGAAAAGTCAGTTTGACTAAGCAGAATGTGAAGGGAAAAACTGAGTGGAAAATTCGCAAGTAATTGTCGAATAAAAAAACGGGGTAGTCGCCCCGTTTTTTTTTCTGTACACCTATGCGCAGGCTGATATCCATAAACCTTAGGATGGGTATAACCACGGAAACCGTTGTTTATGCCGCTCTTCAAATGCACGGATGTCGGCGGCGTGTTGCAGGGTCTGGCCGATATCGTCCAACCCGTAGTAGAGCGCGTGTTTGCGGAAATCATCCACGGTGAACGGGTAGCTGTTCGCGCCGCAGTGTATCCGCTGTGCGTCCAGATCGACGGTAATTTCTACCGTTTCCACCGCCTGCGTTGCGGCAAACAGTGCTTCGGCGGTGGCTTCATCCACTTGCGCGGGCAGGACGCCGTTTTTGAAGCAGTTGCTGTAAAAGATATCGCCGAATGATGGCGCAATCACTGCGCGGAAGCCGTATTCGTCCAGCGCCCACACCGCATGTTCGCGTGATGAGCCGCAGCCGAAATTCGCCCCGGCGAGCAGGAATTTTGCGCCCTGGTAGCGCGTTTCGTTCAGCACGAAGGCGGGGTTGGGTGCGCGGTCGGGCAGGTAACGCCAGTCGTCAAAGAGGTACTGGCCGAAGCCGGTTTTTGTGATGAGTTTCAGGTATTGCTTCGGCAAGATCGCGTCGGTGTCGATATTGCTGCGGTAGAGCGGAGCGAGTATGCCGCTTTCGGTGGTGAATGCTTTCATAGTAGCTCCCTGACATCAACGAAATGCCCCGCCACGGCTGCTGCCGCAGCCATCGCCGGGCTGACCAGATGGGTGCGCGCTCCCTGTCCTTGCCGTCCTTCAAAGTTGCGGTTAGAGGTGGAGGCGCAACGTTTGCCCGCATTGAGACGGTCGGCATTCATGGCGAGACACATTGAGCAGCCAGGCGATCGCCATTCAAAGCCTGCTTCCATGAAAATGCGATCCAGCCCTTCCGCTTCCGCTTGTGCTTTTACCAACCCCGAACCCGGCACGACCAGCGCCGTTTCAATGCCGCTGGCAATGCGTTTGCCGGCGACGATCTGCGCCGCGATGCGCAAATCTTCAATGCGGGCATTGGTGCAGGAGCCGATGAAGACGGCATCCAGCGGCACGTCGTCAATCGCCTGTCCCTCGCGCAGCCCCATATAGGCCAGCGCGCGTGCGTAGGCATCGCGCTGTTTGGCGTCGCGCGCGTCATCAAGGTGCGGCACTCGGCCGCCGACATCGATGACCATTTCCGGCGAGGTGCCCCAGCTCACCTGCGGCGCAATCGCCGCCGCATCCAGCAGCACTTCGCGGTCGAACACGGCATCGGCGTCGCTGACCAGGGTGCGCCAGTACGCTTCCGCCTGATCCCATAACGCGCCCTGCGGCGCAAAAGGCCGCCCGCGCAGAAAGTCCACCGTCGTGTCATCGACCGCGACCAGTCCGGCGCGCGCCCCCGCCTCAATCGACATGTTGCACATCGTCATCCGTCCTTCCATGGACAGCGCCCGTACCGCACTGCCGGCAAATTCCAGCGTGTAGCCCGTGCCGCCCGCTGCGCCGATGGTGCGGATGACCGCCAGCATCAAATCCTTGGCGAACACGCCGGCGGGCATTTTGCCTTCGATGCGGATACGCATCGCTTTTGTCTTCTTCTGCGGCAGACATTGCGTGGCGAGGACGTGTTCCACTTCGCTCGTGCCGATGCCGAAGGCCAGCGCGGCAAACGCGCCATGCGTGGAGGTATGCGAATCGCCGCAGACCACGGTCATACCGGGCAAGGTCAGCCCCTGTTCCGGCCCGACCACATGGACAATCCCCTGCCGCTTGTCGAGGCGGTCAAACAGACGCACCCCAAACTCGGCACAATTCCTTTCCAGCGCTTCTACCTGCGCACGGGCGACGGGGTCGGCAATGCCGCGTTCCGGGTGCAGCGTCGGCACATTATGATCCGGAACCGCCTGAATCGACGCGGTACGCCACGGCGCGCGCTTTGCCTTGCGCAGACCGTCGAACGGCTGCGGCGAGGTCACCTCGTGCACCAGATGCCGGTCGATATACAGCAGCACCTGCCCTGCGTCCTCACGCACCACATGCGCCTGCCAAATCTTGTCGTATAACGTTTGCCCTGACATGAAAAAGCCTTCTTAACTTGTTATCTAATGGGAAGAGCCCAGTATTTATCTCGCTTGGCGGCCGTCATAGCACCTCCTGCGCCCACAAATCCTCAAGCGACTCACGACGGCGAATCAGGCGCGCCTTGCCGTCCTCAATCAGCACTTCTGCCGGACGCGGGCGCGAATTATAAGAACTCGCCATCGAAAACCCGTAGGCACCCGTGCCGCAAATCGCCACCAAATCGCCGCGTTCGCCGCTCATCGGAAAATCGCGCGCGAAAGTGTCGCCCGTCTCGCACACCGGCCCGACCACATCCATCAGTCCCGCCCCATCGTAGGGGCGGCTGACATTCAGCATCGTCGGCCGCACCTGGTACAGCGCCGGGCGGATATAGTCATTCATTGCCGCGTCCAGCATCAAAAAGCGCCGCCCCGACTGCGCCTTGGTGAACACCACCCGCGACAACAGCAGCCCCGCATTACCGACCAGCGAGCGCCCCGGCTGCAAACACAGGCGCAGCGGCCGATCGCCCAAGCGGGACAACAATGCGCGCGACAAATCCGCCGCTGACGGCACCTCCGGCGCATCCTCCGTGGCAATGCCCAGACCGCCTCCCATATCGAGATGATCGAGCGGTGCCCCTTCAGCAAGTAGCGCGTCCACCAGCGGCAGTAACGAATCCATCGCCGCCAGGAACGGCGCAATCGCGCGAATCTGCGAGCCGATATGACAGCCGACGCCGACCACTTTCAGCGACGGCAGTTGCAATGCCTCGCGATACAGCGCGGGCGCATCCGCAATCGCCACGCCGAACTTGTTGCCGCGCAGGCCAGTCGAAATATACGGATGCGTCCCGGCATCCACATCGGGATTCACCCGCAGCGCCACCGGCGCGACCACGCCCGCAGACGCGGCAAGCTCCGCCAGACGCCGCAACTCGGCGGGCGATTCCACATTAAAACAGCCGATGCCGACCGCGAGCGCGCGCGAGATTTCCGCATCCGACTTGGCAACGCCGGAAAAGACCACACTGGACGGCGCACCACCGGCGCGCAGGACGCGTTCCAACTCGCCGCCGGAGACAATATCAAAACCCGTGTCCGCTTCAGCAAAGAGGCGCAGCAGTGCCAGATTGCTATTGGCCTTCACCGCATAATACAGCGCCACCTGCCGCTCAAGACCGTGCGCGTGATAGGCGCGCAATGCCGCACGCATCGCCGCCGCACGGTACACATACAGCGGCGTGTCGAACTCGTCTGCCAAAGACGAGAGCGCCACACCATCCACACAGCCGCGCTCGTCCACACCGGAGAAAAACTCAGCGCGCATCAGACGCCTCCTGCTGTTCAGGCAAATAAAGCGGGCCCTTCTGCCCGCAGCCCGCAAACAAAATCGCTACAATGACCAAAAAGCACACTCTGCGCATCACTAAACATCCAGAAAAAAGGAAAAAAATTATGACACAGGCCCCGGACCGAATCACGCTGCCCGCCGCAAAAACCGCTACACACAGCATTATCTGGTTGCACGGCCTCGGCGCGGACGGCAACGACTTTGCCCCCGTCATCCCGCTACTCGAACTGCGCCCGACCACGCGCGTCATCCTGCCACATGCGCCCGTGCGCCCGATCACCGTCAACAACGGCATGAACATGCGCGGCTGGTACGACATCAAAAGTTTCGACTTCAACCCCGCCGACGAAGACCTCGCCGCCATCAAAGACAGCGCCGCTGCCATTGCCGCGATCGCCGCTGAAGAACAGGCGCAAGGCATTCCCGCCGACCACATCCTCTACGCGGGCTTCTCGCAAGGCGGCGTCATCGCGCTCTATCACGGCCTGCGTCACCCCTGCGGCGGTATCCTTGCGCTTTCCACCTACCTTGCCGACGCTGCCAATACTCCGACCGCTGACTGCGACCACTGCCCGCCCATCCTGCAAATGCACGGTACGCAAGACCCCATCGTCCCCCACCGCCTCGGCAGACTCGCACACGAACAACTGAAAAACAAAGGCTACGCACCGCAGTGGCACGACTACCCGATGCAGCACCAAGTCTGTCCGCCGCAAATTGCCGACATCGCCGAATGGCTGCACGAACGGGGCTACTGAACCGCTGAGCGGTATCCATCTAATTAAAAAGGCAGACCGGGCGTCTGCTTTTTTTTTTGCATGAATGCATGGCAGGAAAAGTATAGTCGAATCGCTTGGCGGAATTAGAGTTTGTCCCGCTTGGCGGCTGCCGCGA
>CAURDG010000039.1:0-9878 GCA_963523555.1 uncultured Cardiobacterium sp. | reverse complement strand
GAGAGTAGGCCATAATCATTCTCCTGTATGAAAAAATAAACATCTTAGCTATAAACACTGGCTTCCTGAACGCCCGCCAAGCGGGATAAACACTGGCTTCGTTCTGCCCGTTAAGAAAAACCCCGCCGCAGCGGGGTTCTTTTTGGGTTCATCAGCCAAGATCCATCGCCGAGCGCGGATGGCTGGGGTCAAAACCGGTTTCGTACATCGCTCCGGCGCGCACGACGAGGAGCGGATCAATCGCGCCGATTTGTGCGTTGTCTTTTTCGTCATAGGGCACGCGGTGCAGGACGTAGCGCATCGCGTTCAGCCGCGCCCGTTTTTTGCAGTTGGATTTGACCACGATCCACGGGCTTTCCGCCGTGTCGGTATGGAAGAACATCGCTTCTTTCGCGGCGGTGTAGTCCTCCCATTTATCGACCGAGGCTTTGTCCATCGGGCTGAGTTTCCATTGTTTGAGCGGGTGCGCTTCGCGCTCTTTGAAGCGGCGGCGCTGCTCGTCCTGGCTGACGGAGAACCAGAATTTGATGAGGATGATGCCGCTTCGGACCAGGTTGCGCTCGAAGTCGGGCACTTCGCGCATGAATTCGTCGTATTCGGCGTCGGTGCAGAAGCCCATGACGCGCTCGACGCCGGCGCGGTTGTACCAGGAGCGGTCGAAGAGGACGATTTCCCCTTTGGTCGGCAGGTGCTTGATGTAGCGCTGGAAGTACCATTGCCCCTGTTCTTCCGAGGTCGGTTTTTCGAGGGCAACGACGCGGGCGCCACGCGGGTTCATGTGCTCCATGAAGCGCTTGATGGTGCCGCCTTTGCCCGCCGCATCGCGGCCTTCAAAGAGGATGATGACGCGCTGCCCGGTTTCTTTCACCCATTTTTGCAGTTTGAGCAGCTCGACTTGCAGGTGGTATTTCTGCTTTTCGTAGTTTTTGCGGCTCATGCGGTTTTTGTACGGATAGACACCCTCGCGCCAGCCTTCGACCAGTTCGTCATCGGCGCGCACGGTGGTCGTCGGCGGCTGCGTGCTGCTGTGTTTCTGGAACAGCGCCTGCACCCGCGCGAGTTCGTCCGGCGAGAAGCTGGCGAGGACGGTGTCGAGGTAGCTGCCCGGCGCACCGACGCGGCCATCGGCGATATCGCGCAGGATGATGTCGCTCAAGGCTTCGGCGTGGTGGTCCTCGGCACGCTGCGTTTTAGTACTGATTTCGTGAGCTTCAACTTGCGGCGCGGGTGCCTTGTTGATGGGTTCGATGTCGATGACGATCTCTTCGCTCGGTTTTTTGCGGCGCACGGGGGCCTTTTTCACGGTTGTCATGAGGTGTCCTTAGTGATGATGAGGTTGGGCGGCGTGGTGGTTGCTGCTGATAATTTTGTCAGTGTAAGCCATCGCCAGCGCCGAGAGCAGGAAGGTGAGGTGCAAAAGGATTTGCCACTGGATTTTCTCCGCCGGTATCGCGCTGGCATTGATGAAGGTTTGCAGCAGGTGGATGGAGGAGATGCTGATAATCGCCATCGAGAGTTTGACTTTGAGCACCGAGGCATTGACGTGGTCCAGCCATTCCGGCTGGTCAGGGTGGTTGTCGGTGTTGAGGCGCGAGACGAAGGTTTCGTAGCCGCCGACGATAACCATCAGCAGGAGGTTGGCAATCATCACCACGTCGATGAGGTTAAGAACCGCGAGCATGATGGTGTTTTCATCCATGATGCCGAGGTTGACGATGAGATGCCACAGCGCTTTCAAAAATTTCCAAGCGTAAATCATCTGCACGACAATCAGGCCAAGATAAATCGGCAACTGTATCCAGCGGCTGGCAAAAATGATGCGGGCGATGGGGTTGGGGCGTAAAGGCACCGGGTTCATGGTTTCTCCTGAAAAAGCGGGCATCGTACGGGATTTGCCGGGAGAGGCAAAGGCATCAGCGGGCACTAAACCAGCGTTGCAGATCGGCAGTATCCAGCATCCCCGCCTTGTGTTCGAGAATCTGGCCGTCGCGACCAATCAGATAATTGGTCGGGGTGCCGTTGACGCGGTAACGCTCCGCTGTCACCCCCATCTGGTCGGCGGCAAGCGGCAGCGTCAGGCCACGCTGCGTGGCCAGTGCTTGCAGGGTTTTGCCGTCTGCGCCATCAATATTGACCGCGAGCACATCCACTGCCTGCGGACGCGCCGCCTGAAAATCCTGAATCTCGCGCAATTCCTTGATGCACATGCCGCAGGTCGCCGACCAGAAATTCAGAATCAATGGCCGTTCGGCCTGCGCGGGCAATGACACCACTTCATCATGCGGCCCCAGCGCGAGAATCGGCGGCGCAGGCTGGCCCGTTTCCGCTTTCGCGACTTCTTCCTGCCCGCAGGCGGCAAGCAATAGTACACAACAACAAATCCAAACGTATTTCATAGCCTTATCCTCAAAATGTGGTATTTAACATAGGGAAACGCACTGCAAACGTCAATTATTACTGTCAAGCAGGTATAAAAAACCGCCGGTGCTTGCGCGTCCGGCGGAACCTGTTGTTTTAGGTAGATTGATGTCAGCAGATGGCATCAGGGCAAAAGGTGGTCGTCCGAGCCTTCATTGATGCTTTCGAAAAGGAAGGTGGACATATAGCGTTCGCTGCCGTCCGGCAACATGGCAAGGATGACGGAACCGTCCGGTGCCTGTTGCGCGAATTGCAGCGCCGCGTTGAAGGTTGCGCCACCGGAAATGCCGGTGAGGATGCCTTCCTGGGCGGCAAGCGCCAGGGCGGTATCGCGTGATTCTTCGTCGCCGACCGGGATGAGGTAGTCGTAGATGTTCTGGTTCATGGTGCCGGCGATGAAATCCGGCGTCCAGCCCTGGATTTTGTGCGGTCCCCATTCTTTGCCGGCGAGCAGTTGCGCGTTGACCGGTTCAGTGGCGACGATTTTCAGATCAGGCCGCGCGGCTTTCAGCACTTCGCCGGTGCCGGAGATGGTGCCGCCAGTACCGTAGCCGCTGACGAAGTAGTCAAGGCGTTCACCGGCGAAGTCGCGCAGGATTTCGGCAGCGGTGGTTTCGCGGTGATATTGCGGGTTGGCGGGGTTTTCAAACTGATCAGCGAGGAACCAGCCGTTTTTCTCGGCGAGTTCTTTGGCGACGCGCACCATGCCCACCCCGCGTTCGGCAGCAGGGGTCAGGATGACTTTGCCACCGAAGCTGCGGATGAGTTTGCGCCGCTCGACGGAGAAGGTTTCGGTCATCACGGCGACAAACGGATAGCCTTTGGCGGCGCAGACCATGGCAAGCGCGATACCGGTATTGCCGGAGGTGGCTTCAACCACGGTTTGCCCCGGCTTCAGCACACCGCGCCGCTCGGCGTCGTTGATGACGGCGTAGGCGAGGCGGTCTTTGACGGAGCCGCCAGGGTTGCGCGATTCGGTTTTGACGTAGAGCTGAACGTTTTTCGGCGCGAGGCGGTTGATGCGGATAATCGGGGTGTTGCCGATGGTATCGAGTACGGAAGCGTATTTCATGGCATGTTCCTGTTTGGTCTATGAATTGGGCACATGGTAATGCCCTGGCGATGTTTTGGGAAATAGCGCTATTCCATGCCGTCATGCGTTTTGGTTATAACGCTTTTTACTGCTGCAAGGTAATATGCCTGCCCTGTTTCTGCGCGGCATTGGTATAAAAGCTGCTTCTTTAACTTAGGTCAGCAGCATCGGGTAATCTTCATGAAATTAAAACAATTAGAGTGTATCGCGACGGTGGTGGAATCCGGCTTTAATGTGACGGCGGCAGCGGAAAAGCTGCATATGTCGCAGCCCGGGGTAAGTAAGCACATCAAGATGGTTGAGGAAATGCTTGGACTGCCGATTTTCCGACGCAACAGTAAATCGTTCGTTGGATTGACCGAGGTCGGCGAGGCCATCATGCCTGATATCGAACGTATCATGGCCTCTGTTGAAAATATCCTCAACCTCAGCATGCATCATAATGTCGCCGCCCTCACCCAGCTCACCATCGCCACCACCCATACCCTGTCGCACTATCGCCTGGTGCAAATTCTGCCGGCGATGCAGCATGAATATCCGAAACTGCCGATGAATCTTATCGAAGGTACAAACGCACAAATTCTGCAAATGGTGCAGGAACGCGAGACGGACTTTGGCTGGTTTTCTGCGAGTGATCTCACCCCGTACAGCCTGCAACTGCGTGGCCTCTTCATGCTACCGGCGGAAAGCTGGACTTCTGTTGCCATTGCCCCGCGTGACCACGATATTAACCGCAGACCTTTTGAGGGTCTGACCAGTCTCGCGCCACACCCGCTCATCACCTACATCACCTCGCATAAAGAGCCCTCGGCACTGGTGCGGGCGATGGCGGGACGGGGCCTCGCTGCCCGTGTCGTCCTCACCTCACGTAATGCCGAGATGATTAAAAACTATGTCCGCCAAGGGCTTGGCATCGGCGTTATTGCCGACATGGCCTACGACCCTGAGCGCGACAGCGATCTCGCCATGTACCCGCTTGACCGCTGGATGCCGCTCTTTAACACCTATCTTGTCTGGCACAACGATCAACGCCTGCGCGCCTACCACTACGATTTCATCGACCGCATCGTGCCGGGGGCGACCCGCGATGCCGTCGAACACTACGTCCGCCACCAGCAAAGCATCAACGGCGGGGAGCAGGGATGGGCGATATAGACCTCGCCCAACTGCGCCGCGAAATCCGTGCCGCCCGTCGTGCCGTATCCCCTGCTGAACGCGAACGCATCAGCCATGAAACCGCCGCCACCGTGTACAACTGGCTGCAAACCCGCCCTGCCCTGCGCCACATTGCCACTTTCCTCTCGCTGCCCGAAGAAATCGACACCGCCCCGCTAAACCGTCTGCTATGGCGAAACGGCTACCACCTCTACCTGCCTTACGTTGCAGGCAAAGGCCGGCCGCTCACCTGGTACCCCTATACCGAAAGCACCCCGCTCGTCGCCGATACCGCCTGCATCCCCGCGCCCGATCCTGCAGCAGCCCCCGCTATCGCCGCCTTGGACCTCGACGTCGTCATCACCCCGCTGGTCGCCCATGATGCACATGGCACCCGCCTCGGCATGGGCGGCGGGTTTTATGACCGTACCTTTCAGCGTAAAATACCGCGCGCCCGGCCGTGGCTTATCGGCATTGCTTACCCTTGTCAAGCGGTCGCGCACCTACCGCGCCGCACCTGGGACATCCCCCTCGACGCGCTCGCCAGCGCCCACTCCCTACATACCTACGAACAGGAACACTCATGACAAAAGAACACCGCGATCTCACCCGCATCAGCCACCACACCAAAATCGTCGCCACCATCGGCCCGGCCAGCAGCGACGAAGAAATGCTCGAACACATGATCCGCGTCGGTCTGAACGTCGTCCGCTTCAACTTCAGCCACGGTGACGCTGCCTTCCACGGCGAAAACGCCCGCAAAGTCCGCGAAGCCTCAAAACGTGCCGGTCGCGAAGTCGCTATCATCGCCGACCTGCAAGGCCCGAAAATCCGCGTTGGCCTCATCGAAGGCGGCAAAATGGAACTCAAACGCGGCGACAGCCTCATCCTTGATGCCGCCTACGAAGGCGAAGGCAAAAACTACCGCGTCGGCCTCGACTACCGCGAACTGCCGAACGACGTCAAAGCTGGTGACATCCTGCTGCTCGACGACGGCCTGCTCACCCTGAAAGTCGAAAAAGTCATCGACGCCGAAGTCCACACCACCGTACAAAACCCCGCCGTCCTCAAATCCCGCAAAGGCATCAACAAACAAGGCGGCGGCCTGACCGCGCCGGCACTCACCGAAAAAGACTACCAGGATCTCAAAACAGCCGTCGCCATCGGTGCCGACTACATCGCCGTCAGCTTCGTCAAATCCGCTGCCGACCTCCAACTCGCGCGCCAGCTCATCAGCCAGGCTGAAGGCAGCGGCGAAATCCTGCCCGGCATCATCTCCAAAATCGAACGCGTCGAAGCCATCGACAACCTCGAAGAAATCGTGCTCGCCAGCGATGGCGTCATGGTGGCGCGTGGCGACCTTGCCGTCGAAGTCGGCAACCCCGCTGTCCCTGCCCTGCAAAAACGCATCATCAAAACCGCGCGCCGCCTGCGCCGCTTCTCCATCACCGCCACACAAATGATGGAAAGCATGATCAACAACCCCGTGCCGACCCGTGCGGAAGTCTCCGACGTCGCCAACGCCGTACTCGATGGCACCGACGCTGTCATGCTCAGCGCCGAATCCGCCGCCGGCAACTACCCCTTCGAAACCGTGCGTACCATGGCGCAAATCTGTGCTGCCGCCGAACAGGCACAAAACAGCTCCCCCTTCGACACGCACCGACTCGACGAAATCCCGGTCGAACGCCTTGACCAGGGCATCGCGAACAGCGCCGTCTTCAGTGCAGAAATCCTTGGTGCCAAAGCCATCGTCACCCTCACCGAAAGCGGCACCACCCCGTTCCAGATCAGCCGTTTCGGCATCAACATGCCTATCCATGCGCTGACCCCAAGTCTCGGCGTGCAACGCAAAATGGCGATTTACCGCAGCGTCCGCCCCAACCGCCTGGATACCAGCAAAGACCATAACGATGCCATCCGCGAAGCCGAAGAATACCTGGTGCAACGCCGCCAGCTGAAAAGCGGTGACCTCTACGTCATCACCAGCGGTGCCATCGGCGTCAGTGGTGGTACTGACACCCTGCAAGTCCGCCGGGTTCGCTAAGCACATGAAAAAACAGAACATCCTGCCCCTTGCCGCCATCCTTGCGATGGCGGCAAACACATACGCCGCCGATACGCCCGCCGCAGCCACTGCCCCGGCAACCGCAAACGAAGCCAAACCTGCCGCTCCGGCAAACGACGGCGCAGCCCAAGAAAAAACCGTCGCTAACCCGATGGCCGACCTTGAATACAGCGACGCCAAAGAGTGCCACTTCAAAACACCGGACGACGGCAAACCACTGCCGGTCATCCACGCCCTGCTCGCCTCACGCGGCATGAACAGCAACAACCAGGCACAACTGCTGATTGCCCTCGGCACCGCAATCGCAAACGGCTGCGACATCAACGAGCCCGACGCCGCCGGCCTGCAACCGTTGAACGCCGCTATCCTCTTCAACGATGCGGAAGCGGTGAACATGCTGCTGGAAAAAGGTGCCGACCCCTATAGTCCTATCCACAAAGCGGACAGCCCGATTGACGGCATGAACAGCTTCCAGTTCCTTGAAAAAATCCAGGAAAAAGAAAAAGCACGGAAAAACGGCAGCCCACGCGATTACAGCGAAGTGACAACCGCCCTGCAAAAATACCGCTGAGCGGACAGCACAAAAGCGAAGGTGGGCTTGCCCACCTTTTTTATTTCCGCCCAGAACCCAAAGGCCAATAATCCATCCCCTTACGCACATCCGGACAGGGAAATATTTGCTTGTCGGCTGCAATAAGGAGATGAGTATTTACGCCGCTTGGCGGGGCCAGTGTTTATCCCGCTTGGCGGGCCCAGTATTGATGCCGCTTGGCGGGGCCAGTATTGATGCCGCTTGGCGGGGCCAGTATTGACGCCACTTGGCGGGCCCAGTATTTACGCCGCTTGGCGGGCCCAGTATTGATGCTGCTTGGCGGCGCTGATACTGGCGGCGGCACTAACCTGCGCCCCCGCCTTGCGACTGCGCACCTCGACGAAAACCAGCTCCGCGCCATCGCGGGCGATGAGGTCAATCTCGCCATAACGGGAGCGAAAGTTGTTCGTTACAATGACGAGCCCCTGCGCTTTCAGATAGGCGGCGGCGCGTCTTTCGCCCGCCTGGCCGCGACGCAGATGGGGAGCAAGTCTGGCAAAAAACATGAAGGAAACCCGATGAGTGGAACGTTGTACATCGTCGCCACGCCGATAGGCAATCTGGACGACATCAGCAGGCGCGCGCTGGCGACCCTGCAAGCGGCAGACATTATAGCCTGCGAGGATACGCGCCACAGTCGCCGCCTGCTTGACGCCTACGCCATTGACCGTCCGCTCACTGCGCTGCACCAGCACAACGAACGCGGAGCGGCGGAAGCCCTTATCCGCCGCCTGCAAGCGGGCGAAAACGTCGCCCTCGTCAGCGATGCCGGCACGCCGCTTGTCTCCGATCCCGGTGCGCTGCTCACCCGTCTCGCGCATGCAGCGGATATCCGCGTCAGTCCGTTGCCTGGCGCCAGCAGCGTCATCGCCGCCCTTTCCGCCAGCGGCCTGCCCGCCGACCGCTTCACCTTCGCCGGCTTCATCCCCGCCAAAGCGGGCGAGCGGCAGCGTTTCCTTGACGACTACCGCACTGCAAAACACACCACTATCTTCTTTGAAGCGCCGCACCGTATCAGCGATACCCTCGCCATGATGGCCGAGACCTTCGATGGTGCACGCCCGCTCGTCATCGCCCGCGAACTGAGCAAACAGTTCGAACAAATCGCGCATCTCAGCGTTGCCACCGCCCCCGCCTGGCTGGCAGAGGATGACAACCGCCAGCGCGGCGAATTTGTGCTGCTCCTTGGTGCGACAGTAGCGCAGACCACCGCCGACTGGCAGCCGCTGGCCGACGACCTGCGCGACGCGGGGCTCTCCGCCAAAACCACCGCTGCCCTAGTCGCCAAACACACCGGGGCGAATAAAAAAGCGGTCTATCAGTACCTGCTCGACCGCGCCGATGATTGACGCTCACCCTTTTGTACACGATCAAAAACACAAAAGCCCGCACATGGCGGGCTTTTGTTTAGCGGATTGACCCCGCCTTATTGCGTGATCGCACCGCGCGTGCCGTGCAGACCGATAGCGTCGACTCCGGAGCGCAAGGCGTAACCCGCTATTTCTTCGGCCTGATTGCCGTAAAAATCGAGGCGATATTTGAAATCTCCCCAGGCTTTATTGACACCCGTGCCTTCCAGTTTGGTGGTGATGCTGCCATCCAGCCTTCTTTCCTGCTGGAAGGGTGCCTTATCGAGGGTGATGAGACCTTTGCCATATCTCATGTTCTCAATGCGTCCTTGTCCTGTTTTTGCCCCGAAATCGACGTTATAGACAAAGTTGCCGCTTGTGGTGGCATCAAAAGCGATACCTGTGTAGGTCGCTTTGCCTGCGTTTGGCAGACTGACTGGCGGCGTGTGTACGCCATAGGCCGTAGCGTGCGGGGCGGCAACCTTATGGTAAGCCGTGACAACACCACTGCGGAAACCCTGATAGCTGCGCACCGTTACAGGATCTTTGAAAATGCTGAGTGGGCCACTATTAGCATTGTAGACGGCATTATGCATGCTCAATCCGGCGGGCATACCGCTCAGATTCCGCTCTTCAATACTGTTCCAGCCAGTTTTATTGAGCACGCGAATGATGACCTTATCGCCAATGCTGATGTCGTAACCCACCAGCGATGACATATGATCGCTCCCCTGTTTGTCGGCATTGTAGGCGGCCGTTTCGGCAGCAGTGGGTTGGGCGGGTGCCGGAACAAGGACTTTGCCGGGGGGATCCACCGGCGTAATGCTGGTATTGCCCGAAGTGGAATCCTTCGAGTCGCCGCAAGCGGCAAGTAGAGTGGCGCCGAGAATAACGGCAAGATTGAGCGTCGTTTTTTGCATGGTTTTCCCTCCTATGCGATTAAAGTTGGCGCATAGTTTATTTTTTTTTGCAAATCAAGCAATTGTATTTATGTAAAACCTGCGTGGCTGGCTACCTGATACCCGCCCCGCTTGCAAAAAGTTAATCAGAAAAACTTGAAAACTCCCGCGCGTCCCATAAATAGAACTCATCGTTAACCAACCACAGGAAAAACCATGCAACCCTTTACCAGCCGCTTCCAGGAAGCCCTGCAAACCGCGCAGTCCATCGCCGTCGGCAAGGACAGCAATTACATCGAACCGG
>CAURDG010000038.1:0-10050 GCA_963523555.1 uncultured Cardiobacterium sp. | reverse complement strand
GGTGGCAGGTCTTTCACCAAATCGTGCAGAAGATTGTCCATACGCGCGCCGTATTCCACGGATTCGTCGTAAACGAAAGTGAGTTCCGGCACTTTGCGCGTGGTGAGTTTTTGCGCGAGGTAGTGACGAAACTGGCCAGCATGTTCGTTCAGCGCGCGGATGAGATCCTGACGTTCGTCCGGATCACTGATGACGTGAGTAACGTACACTTTGGCAAAGGACAGATCACGCGTCACCCGCACCGCCGTAATTGACAGTAGCGAGGCGTGCGGGTGATTGAGGATTTGCGCAATGAGGCTCGGCGCGAGATCGCGCCGGATTTGTTCGCCGATGCGGCGAGTGCGGTCGCCGTGTTTGTTGTGTTGCATCACAGGGTCCTTTCGACGGAAACGCGTTCGTAGCATTCGATTTGGTCACCGATACGCACATCGTTGTAGTTTTTCACGCCGAGGCCGCATTCGGTGCCTGCACGCACTTCGCTAACGTCGTCTTTGAAGCGGCGCAGGGATTCGAGCGCGCCTTCGTAGATGACGACGTTGTTGCGCAGGACGCGGATGGGGTTGTTGCGTTTGAGGACGCCGTCTTCGACGATACAGCCGGCCACTGTGCCAAATTTGGAGGATCGGAAGACTTCGCGCACTTCGGCAAGGCCGATGATGTCTTCGCGCACTTCCGGCGAGAGCAGGCCTTGCATTGCCGCTTTGACCTGGTCGATAGCCTCGTAGATGATGCTGTAGTAACGCAGATCTACCCCTTCGCTTTCGACCAGTTTTTTCGCGTTCGCGTCGGCGCGGACGTTAAAGGCGATGATGATGGCTTCGGAGGCGATAGCGAGCTGCACATCGGATTCGGTGATACCGCCGATGCCGGAAGCGATGATGTTGACTTTGACTTCGTCGGTCGCAAGTTTGAGCAACGAGTCGGACAGCGCTTCCACCGAGCCTTGTACGTCAGCTTTGATCATCAGGTTGACGCTCTGGGCTTCGCCGCTGCTGGTGTTGGCAAAGAGGTTTTCCAGTTTGGCCTTTTGCTGGCGGGCAATCTTGATTTCTTTGAATTTGCCCTGGCGGAAGTTGGCAATTTCGCGCGCTTTGCGTTCGTTTTCAACGATGACAACTTCATCCCCCGCGTTCGGCGTACCGGAGAGGCCGAGGATTTCCACTGGCGTCGAGGCACCCGCTTCTTGCAGTTCGTTGCCGTTCTCGTCAAGCATGGCGCGGATTTTGCCGTATTCCATACCGGCCAGCATGATGTCACCTTTTTTGACAACGCCGGACTGGACGAGGACGGTGGCAACGCTACCGCGCCCACGGTCAAGGCGGGACTCGATGACGACACCGCGTCCCATGCCGGTGGACGGTGCAGTGAGTTCGAGGACTTCGGCCTGGATGAGGACTTTGTCGAGCAGGTCGTCAATACCTTCGCCGCTTTTCGCCGAGACGTTAGCAAAGAGGTTTTCGCCGCCCCAGTCTTCGGCGACAACGCCGTATTGGGTCAGTTCGGATTTGACTTTTTCCGGATCGGCATCGGGCTTGTCGATTTTGTTGACAGCGACGATGAGCGGTACGTTGGCGGCACTCGCGTGCTGGATGGCCTCGATGGTCTGCGGCATGACGCCATCATCAGCGGCGACGACGAGAATGACGATGTCAGTCGCATCCGCACCACGTGCACGCATGGCGGTAAAGGCGGCGTGACCCGGGGTATCAAGGAAGGTGATAGTGCCCTTTGGGGTTTGCACGCGGTAGGCGCCAATGTGCTGGGTAATACCACCCGCTTCGCCGGCGACGACTTTGGTCTTGCGGATGTAGTCGAGCAGCGAGGTTTTACCGTGGTCAACGTGGCCCATGATGGTCACGACCGGCGCACGCTGGATGATATTGCCCGCGTCTTCGTCGGCTTCAGCCATGACTTGCGCTTCGAGTTCGTTTTCTTTGAGCAGGATGTACTGGTGTCCCATTTCTTCGGCAACAAGCGCAGCGGTTTCCTGGTCGAGCAACTGGTTGATGGTCACCATCGAACCCAGTTTCATCATGACTTTGATCAGTTCGCCCGCTTTGACGCTCATTTTCTGCGCCAATTCACCGACAGTGATGGTTTCCGGGATACGCACTTCACGTGAGACGGGGGCAACGGGTTTTTCGAATTTGCCGCCTTTGCGTTCGTTCTCACGCGAGGGTTTGCCGCGTCCGCCGCGCCCGCCACCGCTGCTGCGGCGCGGTTCATCCTCGCCACGCCCGCCGCGTTTGCCACCGCGTTCGGTTTTGCTTTTGCTACTGGCGCCGCGTTCGCGCGACTGAATATGGAAGCGGCTTTCGGCTTCTTCTTCGTAGTTTTCCCGCTTGGCGACGTCTTGCAGGGCTTCCTGGCGTTGACGTTCGAGCTCGGCGTGTTCTTTGGCGGCTTCTTTTTCGCGCGCTTCATGCTTGCGCAACTGCGCTTCGGCGTTCTTTTTCGCTTCTTCGGCCTCGCGTACTTGCCGCTGCTTTTCTTGTTCAGCGAGTGAGGCGGCCAGCGATGCTTCGGCCTTGCGGCGTACTTCTTCGGCGGCTATAGCGGCTTTTTCTTCTTGCTCTTTGCGCTCTTTGCGTGCTGTTTCTTCGGCGATGCGGCGCGCTTCGGCAGCCTGGGCTTCTTCACGGGCACGCGTTTCGCTGTCACGCATCGCTTCGCCTTGGGCGAGACGCTGCTGTTCGGCCATTTGTTTGGCTATTTCCAGCGGGCTCAGTTTCTTCTCGCCACTTTTTTTCGTACTGCTACTACGCGGTTTTTTAGCACCGCCTTCGGCGGCATTCTTTTTCTCGACGGGCTTGGCGTTACTGCTGGTTTTGCTGCCAGTTTTGCTGTCTTTCAGGCTGAGTTTTTTGTTGCCGCCGGTTTTTTTTGCCGCCATGTGTTTGGTCAGGGCAACTTTTTGTGCGGGGCTGAGTTCATCCCCGGTATCTTGTACGTTAATACCCGCTTCGGCAAGCTGTGCCATCAGGCGATCCACCGGTATTTTCAGTTGTTTGGCTACTTCTGCGACTGTTGTCATTGTTTTTGTTCCTCGTGTTTATCCACGAAACCATGGTTCGCGCGCTTTGAGTATGAGCGCTGAGGCTTGTTCCTGGTTCATGCCGGTGTAGGTCATGAGTTCATCCACCGACAGATCCGCCAAGTCTTCCTGAGTATGCAGGCCTTTTTCCTGCAAGACGGCGATGACGCTTTCATCCAGGCCTTCCACGCTATCAAGCGGCAGCTGCATTTCTTCTTCCGGCTCGATTTCTTCGACGAAGGCTTGTTGCAGCAGGTGATCGGCAGCGCGCTCGATCAACGCATCAACGGTTTTTTCGTCAAAGTCTTCGATAGCAAGCAGTTCTTCACGTTCGGCCGAGGCGACGGCTTCCACCGTGTTGTAACCGGCTTCGATGAGAATATCGGCGATGTCATCATCCACATCCAGTGCAGCGGCCAGCTCGCGCTCTTGCGCATCTTGCGCCGCTTCCTGCCGTGCCTGGAATTCGGCTTCGCTCAACACGTTGATGGTCCAGCCAGTCAGTTCACTGGCGAGGCGCACATTTTGTCCGCCACGCCCGACGGCCTGCGGTAGTTTATTTTCTGGTACGGCGATGTCGATGCTTTTGCGCACTTCGTCAGCGGCCGTTGCAGTGATTTGCGCCGGCGCCATCGCTTTGCGCACAAAGGTCTCCGGATCATCATCCCACAGCACGATGTCGATACGCTCGCCCGCCAATTCGTTCATCACGCCCTGCACACGCGAGCCACGAATACCGACGCAGGCACCCACCGGATCCACGCGCGGGTCAAAGGTGCGCACGGCAATTTTGGCACGCAGGCCGGGATCTCGCGCCACCCCCATGATTTCGATGATGCCGGTGCCGATTTCCGGCACTTCCAGGGTGAAAAGCGCTTTCAGCATTTCCGGAGCGACACGGCTGACTTCCAGCTGCGGCCCGCGCATTTCCAGATTGACTTTGGCGAGATAACCACGAATGCGGTCGCCCACGCGCAGGTTTTCGCGCGGGATCATGCCGTCACGCAGGATAGTCGCTTCGACGCCGTTCACATCCACGATGACATTGCCGCGTTCGTGGCGACGGACGATGCCGTGCACCAGCGTCCCTTCCTCGGCGATAAAGCGGTCATAGACTTTGCGCCGCTCCGCCTCACGCAGTTTTTGAATGATGATTTGCTTCGCCTGCTGCGCACTAATGCGGCCAAAGGGTTCATTCTCAATCGGGATTTCCAGCACATCCCCAACATGCAGGTTCTGTTCAGGATATTCGATGGCGGCGACGCTCTCACGCATTTCGGCATCGGGATTTTCCAAAATCGCTTCGTCATCAACAATCGTCCACACACGAAAACTCTTGTATTCGCCGCTGCGCGGATCAATCACCACCTTGGCGTCAATTTCCTCATCGGGATAACGTTTGCGCGTCGCTGCCGCTAACGCTGCTTCCAGCGCCTCAATAATAACGCTGCGATCAACTTCCTTTTCGTTCGCCACCGCTTCCACGATGTTCAATAATTCTCTGGACATGATGTTCTCCTTCAAAAAACAGGTACCAAGCGCGCCTTATCCACATTAGCAAAATCAATTTCCACCGTTTCCGTTTCCTTGCCGTTTGGTATCTGCAAAGTGATGCGCTGCGCTGCTTCATCGGTCGCAACAATTGCCCCCTCAAAACGGCGGCGTTTACCAAGCGGGGTGTGCAGGTTCAGCTTCACCGTCTGTCCGGTAAAGCGGACAAAATCAGCAAACGCAAAAAGCGGGCGATCCAAACCGGGCGAGGACACTTCCAGCGTGTATGACGCATTAATCGGGTCTTCTACATCCAGAATCGGGTTCACCGCTTCCGTGACCGCCACGACGCCGTCCATATCAATGCCGCCTTCCGGCCGGTCCACATAAATACGCAAAATCGAATTGACTGAATTATGGTGATATTCCACCCCAACCCACGCAAAACCCATGGATTCCACCACGGGTTTTAGCAGCTCCGTAACTTTCTCCTCGCGCGACATACCGCCCCCTTATGAAAACGCATACAACAAAAAAGCCCTTAAAGAAGGGCTTAATAAAAAAATCCGGTTTGGAAGCGGGGGCTGGATTTGAACCAACGACCTTCGGGTTATGAGCCCGACGAGCTACCAGACTGCTCCACCCCGCATCTGACAGGCGCGTCATTATAGATAAAAACTTCCCTCTTGCAAGCACTGCAGAAAATGCTCAATGTTCGTATGTCCAAAATAGCGCTGGAATCGCAATTTCACTCTGCGGTTGTCATTGTTACAATACCGCCATAAAACATTCTCCAACACAAAGGAAACAATAATGTTCAGAAGGATAATCAACAGATTACGATATCTGGTCGGACGGGGTGCGTCTGAAAGTGAGGAAAAAAAAGGCTTTGATGAACTCATTAAGTGGGCGGAAGACAACAACATTGGCGAAGAGCGCATCCCGCGTGATACCGAAGAACTTGCCGGACTGACTCGTCTTGACCTCTCTTTCCGCCGCTTGCAAAGCCTGCCGGACAGTATCGGCGAATTGACCCAACTCACCGAACTTGACCTGCGCGGTAACGAACTTGCGCAATTACCGGAGAGCATCGGTAACCTCACTCTGCTAAAGCGCATTGACCTCAAGTGGAACAAACTTGAGGCTCTGCCGAATAGCCTGAAAAACCTCACCCGCCTCAGTAAACTTGAATTCGGCTATAACAAACTGACTCGCTTGCCGGAAACCTTGGCGGGTTTTACCCAAATTACCGAGCTGGACATCGGTGATAACCGTTTGGTACGCATACCGCATTACCTCGGCAACTTCACGAACCTGAGCCGCCTCAATCTGGCGCGCAATCAGCTGGAAGATCTGCCTGAATTCCTTGGCAAACTGACGCGGCTCACTCATCTTAACCTTGCGTCCAACCAGCTCAAGCATGTTCCCGACTTCATTGGCACTCTCACTAACCTGACCGAACTGGAACTTTACGGCAACCAGCTTACCAGCCTGCCGGACAGCCTCAGCAACCTGCAACAACTACACCGTTTGGATATTGGCGGCAACCAGCTCACCGCCATCCCGGAAAGTATCGGTATGCTAAAAAATCTCGATGTGCTTGACGCACACAACAACCGCCTGACGGGCCTCCCGGAATCCATTGGTGCCCTGCAACATCTGAGCCGCCTCTCTTTGGCACACAACAAACTGACCCGCTTGCCCGAACAGACCAGCAGCCTGCTGCGTTTGAGCACACTTGACCTCTCGCACAACAGCCTGATGACTCTGCCGGATTTTATCTGCGATTTCAGCCGCCTGAACAACCTACACCTGGCGCACAACGAGTTGACCATGCTGCCTACGCATATCGGCTATCTGAGCGAACTTGAAATTCTGGATGTCAGTAGCAACGACCTCGGCTCCCTGCCGGATAGCGTCGCCCATCTCAGCAAACTGCTCACCCTCAACCTCTCCGGCAACCAGATTCCCTTCCTGCCGAAATTCATTGCTAACCTCACTAACCTGTGCATTCTTGATGTGCGTAATACCCGCATGAAAGTGCCGCTAGACCTCGCCAACCGTATAGAAAGCAATGCCGTGATGGCCGGTTACTTCAAATAAAATCAGGCATCTTCTTGTAACAAACCCTGTATTCATCCCGCTTGGTAATCTGTTAAGCGAGATGAATACAGGGTTCTGCTCATAAAACAAACCGCCTGAAGGGATACAGGCGGTTTTTGCGGATTTTGTCAAAACCGGAATTTACACAATCCCCTGCGCCAGCATCGCATCAGCCACTTTCTTGAAACCGGCGATATTCGCGCCGTTCACATAGTTGGTGTAGCCACTTTCCGTGCCGTTCGCTAGGCAGTTTTCGTGGATGTTCGCCATGATGTCGAAAAGGCGTTTATCCACTTCTTCACGCGTCCAGGACAGGCGGATATGGTTCTGGCTCATTTCCAGTCCTGAGGTGGCGACCCCGCCCGCGTTTGAGGCTTTGCCCGGCGCATAGAGGATTTTTGCCTGACGGAAGGCTTCGACCGCATCCAGGGTGGAGGGCATGTTCGCCCCTTCGGCGACGCAGAACACGCCGTTTTTCAGCAAAGTAGCGGCGTCGTTACCGTCCAGCTCGTTTTGTGTCGCGCACGGCAGGGCGATATCGCAGGCGACGCCCCAGGGCCGTTGCCCGGCGAAATAGGCCAGCCCCTGCTCTTTGGCGTACACCGCGAGACGTTCGCGCCGTCCTTCTTTTAATTCCATCAGCGCGGCGAGTTGTGCCTCGCTCATGCCGCTGTCGGCAAACTGCACAAAGCCGCCGGAATCAGAAACCGTCAGCACCTTCGCGCCGACCTGAATCGCCTTCTCGCAGGCATATTGCGCGACGTTGCCCGCGCCGGAAATCAGCACGCGCTTGCCTTCAATGCTGTGCCCCTTCGTGCGCAGCATGGACTGCACGAAATAGATGAGGCCATAACCCGTTGCTTCCGGGCGGATCAGACTGCCGCCCCAGGAAAGCCCCTTGCCGGTGAGGACAGAGGTGAAGTCGTTGTGTAGCCGCTTGTACTGACCAAAAAGGTAGCCGATTTCGCGCCCGCCGACGCCGATGTCACCTGCCGGTACGTCGGTATCTGCGCCGATGTGGCGGTAGAGCTCGCTCATGAAAGCCTGGCAGAAGCGCATCACCTCAGCATCAGACTTGCCTTTCGGATCGAAATCCGCGCCGCCCTTGCCACCCCCCATCGGCAGCGTGGTCAGCGCGTTCTTGAACGTCTGCTCAAAGGCGAGGAATTTCAGCAGGCCCAAATCCACGGTCGGGTGGAAACGCAGCCCGCCCTTGTAGGGGCCGATGGCAGATGACATCTGCACGCGGTAGCCCCGGTTAACCTGCACCTGCCCTTTGTCATCGACCCAAGAGACGCGGAACATGATGACGCGCTCCGGCTCGACGATGCGTTCCAGCAGACCGTTTCTCGTGTACTGCGGATTTTTGGCGAGAAACGGTTGCAGGCTCATGAAAACCTCTTCCACCGCTTGATGGAAGGGGGCCTGATTCGGATCACGCTGTTTGATGGATTGGAAAAGCACAGACAAATCGCTCATTGGTGTTTCCTCTATATGTTATGGATAAAAGGGCGAGCACTTTAACACTAAACATTTACGGAATCCCAATTAAAAAGTGCACTATTTGACGAATTACCGTTAATAATCACCAAGAAACGGAGAAAAACATTCATCCGCATCCGGCAATATGTCCCTCGCGGTCGCGCCCGCCAAGCGGCGTAATTGCTGGGCCCGCCAAGCGGGATAAACACTGGGCTCACCAAGCGGCGTAAATGCTGGACTCGTCAAGCGGCGTCAATACGGGGCCCGCCAAGCGGCGTAAATGCTGGACTCATCAAGCGGCGTAAATACTGGGCTCGCCAAGCGGCGTAAATACTGGGCTCACCAAGCGGCGTAAATGCTGGACTCGTCAAGCGGGATAAACACTGGGCCCGCCAAGCGGGATAAACACTGGGCTCGCCAAGCGGCGTAAATGCTGGACCCGCCAAGCGGATAAGCTCTAGGGTGTTTTAGGTGCGTACCGTCTTTTGATGCGCACGCGGCCGGAAAAAAAGACTTTTTTCTTTGGCAATCAACCAGGCGAGGATGAGGGCAAAGAGGCCGGTCTGGATAATTTTGCTGTCTGGATGAGTGGCAAAGATTTCATTGCCAAGGTTGGCACAGAGGTGGAAAACAACGGCAATCCAGATGTTGCGCGCATTTTTGAGGTAAAGCCAGTTCATGATGAAAACGAAGCAGATCATGCTCGCCATGAAGTTGACGCCGTGTTGCCAGCCTTCGGCGACGAGATTCGCCTGGTAGTAGCCTTTGATACTGGCAAGCGGGATGTGCCAGAGAAACCAATAGGCGAAGAAGATAAAGTTGGCAGTGATGAGGCGGAAGCGGGCGAGCAGCACGTCAGTACCGTAGCTGTGCCAGGCGAGTTCTTCCAGCAAAGGCGCAAGGACGAGCAGCAGCCACGGCGAAAAGAGGGCGCTGGTGAAGCTAGGGTGGCCGGTGATGCGGAATTGCTCGGCGCTGTAACCGAAGGCAAGCGAGACAAGTTGGGCGAGGACGAGGGTGACGGGGCCGATAAACACGGCGGCGAGCAGATAGCGCAGACGGATGGCGCGCAGGCTGAGGCGGGGTTTTAGGTCGGCGAACAGTACCGGTTTTTGCAGGAAGAGCCAAGCGGCGACGACAGTCGGCGCAGCCAGGCCGATGATACCGAGGGTGCCTTGCAGGGTAGTGTGGGTATCAAGGCCAGGGGTGTGACTGATATAGCCCGCTGCCAGCCAGCAGGCGCAAGGGATGAGGAAGGACCAGAGATAGAAGAAGCCGGGACGGTCGTAGGCATTAAGATTGTTCATGGGGATGCTTCCTGATTGTGGGTTCGGCGGAATTGTACGGATTTTGCAGAGGGTGGGTGAGCAAGGGGGCACTAGACGATCTTCCAAAGCCTCTGTATTTATCCCGCTTGGCGGCGATGGGATAGCACACACCACGATAGAAGAACCATGTAGAGACGTTGCCTGCAATGTCTCCAACAAAAATCTCAAAAGCCCGCATTTACGCCACCTGCGAGTCCAGTAACGACGCCGCTTGCGGGGCCAGTGTTGACGCCGCTTGGCGACTGTCTAAACCGGGATCTCGCACACCAAAGTCTTCTCTCAATGGGACAATAACGGGGCTTTTATGGTCGTATCGTCAATGCTCTTAATCCTTCATACAAATCTTCCCTGAATATTGCGCAAATGCGGAAAGATTGGCGTAAATGTTGTATGAAAAAATAAGCTGATTAGCTATATTTTCTTGTTTTGCATATGAATTAAGGCGGGCTTGCGCCCGCCTTGTTTATTCCGCGTTATCGTCCGTATTGACGGGCTCGCCGCTATCGTCTTCGCCTTCGGAGACAATTTTGGCGACGGCAATCAGTTTTTCGCTGCTGCTGGTGCGGATGAGGCGCACGCCCTGGGTGTTGCGGCCGCTGGTGCTGATTTCGG
>CAURDG010000037.1:0-10076 GCA_963523555.1 uncultured Cardiobacterium sp. | reverse complement strand
CCCTTCCCGAAAACCCAGCATTTATCCCGCTTGGCGGCTGCCCTGCCCTGCTCTAAACCCAGCGTTTATCCCGCTTGGCGGCAGGGCATTTATTTCGTTTCGCGGCTCAGATCCGTTTAGGGATTAGCCGCGCCGTTTCCCCAGGCAGGCGGTAAGGTGTTTGTGCACCAGGGTGCGGATTTTTGCCAGATCATCATCCGGCGCAGGAATACGGATAAGCGGGATCCCGGCAGCGGCGAGGGTGATGTCTTTGATTTTGTCGTTGATACGGGCAATCTCCCGACTGAGGCCGTGCCCGCTGCCATCGATTTCGATCACAACCAGCGGGCGCAGCTCATGGTCGATGACGAGCAGGTCCACACGTTTGCTGTTAATGGCCCAATAGGCACGGCGGTCTTTGCTTTTCAGGATTTCGCCGAGGCTGACTTGCAGGAGGATTTGTTCGCGTTTGCCGCGCTTGGCAACAATGTCCACTGCTGTCTGGTAGGCGGCTTTTTCGAGACGGTTGGCAAGTGGCTTGGGCTGGAAAGGCGCACCCCGCACAGCTTTTAAGTGTTCGCGGGCGCGTTGCAGGATGGGGTTGGCATTTCTGCCCCACTTGCCTGCCATCTGCCGGAAGAGGCCAAGGATGAGTAGCGCCGCAATGATGAGGGCAGCAAGGGTGATGGCGTGGTTATGCGGCATGATTCAGGGCAGGTGCTGCGCTTTGAGGGCGAGGGTAGCGAAGGGGATGATGGTGATGAGAGCGAAGAGACTGAAAGCGCCGAGCAGGGCGTAATGGCCGCCGATGGTGAGGCCGAGCAGATTGTCGTGCCCGGCGGTGACGCCAATGATGAGCACAGGGATGTAGAGCGGCACGACGATAAGGAAACGCAGGAAGGTGCCATGCGTTTGCGCAAGCGTCAGCACCGCACCAAGCGCACCAATGAGCAGCAGCGGCAGGCTGCCGAGGGCAAGCAATGCGGCGGTGGCGGGGATGTTTGCGGCAGGAATATGCAGCATCAGCGCAAGCAGCGGCAGCATGGCAAGAAGCGGCAGGGTGAAGCGCAGCCAGGCGGCGGCGAGTTTGGCGGGCAGGAGCAGCCACAGGTCGGGCAGGTGGATGCGGTCCTGGCTGAGGGTGCCGTCAGCATAATCGGCGGCAAAAAGTTGTTCGCCGGCAAGCAGGGCGGCGAGCAGGAGCGCAATCCACAGCGCGGCGGGAGCGGTGCGCAGCAGGGTGTCGTTATCCGCACCGCTCGCAAGCGGAAAGAGGATGATGGTGAGGGTGTAGAAAAGGAGCGGTTGCAGGATGGTCTGCGGGTTGCGCAGGCTGGTGTGCAGTTCGCGGCGGATGAGGATGGTGAGCATGGGGATTCTGTACAGTTTTGTCGGCGTCATTTTAGGCGTAATGGACCCATTTCATGCTGAAAATCGCCGCAGGGTTGAATCGCTAACAACAATAACGATGTGGGGCGGGCTTTGGCTCACGATACTTTTCGCTGCGCTGAAGTCAGCCCTACGCGGACCCAGTGTTTATCCCGCTTGGCGAGGCCAGTGTTTATCCCGCTTGGCGTCGTTCTTACCAAGAAGGCGAAAAGCAGGCGATACCTGCTTGGTGGGCTAAAGCCCACCCTACGCGAGGCCCAGCATTTACGCCGCTTGGCGCGTGTTGGCTTCTGTTGAAGAAACGCCGCCTCGATGCGGGCGGCGTTTGTGGCAGGCAGAGGCGTTGCCGGTCTAGGGCTCGAAGTAGCGCTTGGCGTTGCCGTAGCAGATGTCCGCCACCATTTGTCCGAGTAGCGGCAGGTCGCGCGGCGCTTCGCCCGCTTCCACCCAGCCGCCGATGAGGTTGCACAGGATGCGGCGGAAGTATTCGTGGCGGGTGTAGGAGAGGAAGCTGCGGCTGTCGGTCAGCATGCCGACGAAGGTCGAGAGGATGCCCATTTGCGCGTGGGTGGTGAGTTGCGCTTCCATGCCGTCTTTTTGGTCGTTGAACCACCAGCCGGAGCCGAACTGTACTTTGCCGCGCACGCCTTCGTCCGCGTAGTTGCCGCACATGGTGGCGAGCAGGGCGTTGTCGCGCGGGTTGATGGTGTAGAGGATGGTTTTCGGCAGTTGTCCGGTTTTGTCGAGGGCGTCGAGCAGGGCGGCGAGGTTGTCCGCGATGGGGCGGTCGCCGATGGAGTCGTAGCCGCTGTCCGGGCCGAGGCGGGCGTACATGCGGCTGTTGTTGTTGCGGATGGGGCCAATGTGCAGTTGC
Source organism: uncultured Cardiobacterium sp. (assembly GCA_963523555.1). Classification (GTDB taxonomy): domain Bacteria; phylum Pseudomonadota; class Gammaproteobacteria; order Cardiobacteriales; family Cardiobacteriaceae; genus Cardiobacterium. Next base: position 7,834 of record CAURDG010000037.1, on the reverse strand, counting down.
ATGACCCAGCCACGCCGCGTGTATTCGCGGCCGAGGTGGACGAGCAGGGCGGTCTGGAATTGTGCGGTTTCTTGTTCGCTGGGGGTTTTGCCGCCGAGACGGTTGGCGAGGATGGTATCGAGGGTTTTTTCGTCCGGTACGGCGGCATAGCGCAGGATTTCCAGGCCGTGGTCGGAGGCGAGGCAGCCGTGGGCCGCGAAGTGTTCCAGACGTTTGTCGAGGGCGGCGGTGAGGTCGTGGTAGCGGCGGATGGTGATGCCGCTTGCCGCTTCGAGGCGCTCGATGTAGGCGGGGTAGTCGGCGTGTTCGATTTTGATGGCTTTGTCCGGGCGCCAGCTGGGGCGGATTTTGACGGTAAAGGTTTTGTCGGCGGCGATGGCGGCGTGGTGTTCGAGGCTGTCGCAGGGGTCGTCGGTGGTGCCGACCATTTTGACGTTCATTTGTTCGAGGATGCCGCGCGCGCGGAAGGCGGGTTCTGTGAGGCGGGCGTTGGCTTCGTCCCAGACGCTTTGCGCGGTGTCGCCGTTGAGCAGGGTGGTGATGCCGAAGGGGCGTTTGAGTTCAAGGTGTGTCCAGTGATAGAGCGGGTTGCCGATGAAGTGCGGCACGGCTTCGGCGTAGGTTTGGAATTTTTCGCGCGGGCTGGCGTCGCCGGTGATGAGGCGTTCGGGGATGCCGAGGGTGCGCAGGCCGCGCCATTTGTAGTGGTCGCCTTCGAGCCAGATGGCGGCGAGGTCGGCGAACTGGCGGTTCGCGGCGATGTCGGCGGGCGGCAGGTGGCAGTGGTAGTCGTAGATGGGCTGGTCTTTGGCGTAGTCGTGGTAGAGGGTGCGCGCGGTGTCGTTGTGCAGGAGGAAGTCGTCGGTCAGGAAGGTCATGGTTGGCTCCAACGTGTGGATGGGTTTATGCGGGGATAGCATCAAAGTATTCTTTAAGTTCTCCTTCAATCTCGTTTATTGAATTGGAGATGTTATTCATTTTACTAGAAAAATTATTTTTATTACTTAGAAATCTTTGTATAAATCTTTGTATTAAAATACCATCTGATATGGAATCAACTATATTCCAATATTCATATTTTTTCATTTCTTCTTCTCTGAGAACTTTAACAAAGTAGCCAAAACCATTTTTAGTTGGTATTGATTCTATATCATTTGAGCTTTTGTATAGCTTTTCATCTGTAGTCGCTAGCCATGTTTCAGTAAGTTTATACCCATTATCAAGATCTTCTGGAGCATCTAGTGCACTTTTTGCCTGGCACCCTTTTAACCATAGAGTATCCATCGCAGCATTTAAGCAAATTCTCTTAATGCGCTCAAGATTTTTGCCAGAGGATATGAAGTTTTTCTTAAAGTTTTTTCTTCTGCATATAATTTCCGAAGGTAGATTATGCAACTCTTTCTCTGGTATATCCCAAAATGCATATTTTGCTATTTCAAGCTCAAATGCGGAAATCATGTCTAAATAATAAATTACGTCATGAATGTAACGACTAAACTTATCTACAGCTGAGTCATTTTTATTGCAGCGTGTTATTTTTTGTATTAAGTATTAATAGGTAAGCAAGATACCATGGTCCATAGACATATTTCTCTTCTTCTGATAGGTGTTGGAAGTCAACTGTTGTCTGGTTTTTATCATATTTTTTTAAAGATGTTGCCCTTAGGTCATCTATATGAGTAGGCCAAAATTTCTTACAAAAAAGCTCATAGCTTTCACGTGCTTTGGAAATGTTTATTCCTGGCATTTCATGGATACCAAAAGGGCATAAAAATATATTTGGTGATTCATTAAGTATAGTATATAAAGGATATAAACCTAAGGATTTAACGTCTTCAATTGTAGATTCATGGCTTAATTTTTCCATTCTTTGGATAGTGCAATTATCTAGATTAATTTGGACACATTCTTTTTTGAGGAAGAATTTTGACCTGATATAAATCAGCATATCATCTATATTGCTAAACCTTTGGAATGGACTATAGAATACAACATCGTTAGCTTGCATTATGATTACCCTTAAGCTTAGTTTATATAAAACTTTATATGTATAAGTTGTTTACTTTGATATAAAGCGAATTTCCAGAATCTTGCCCGTTGCCTCGGCATAGCGTCGTAAGGTATCTATGCTGGGGGAATGTTTACCGCTAGCCAATGCCGATTCTAATCGGCTTATAGCTGCTGCTTTGGTTCCCATTTTGGCAGCAACATCCGCTTGGCTCATACCTGCCGCTTTACGCGCGGCAAGCATTTGATCAAGCAGGGCATATTCTTCACGATTCAGGCGTTCTACTTCTGCCCGCACCTCGGGTTTTTCCAGCAGCTTTGCCATTAATTCTTCGTGGGTTAGTAAGTTATCGTCGTTCATTTTTAATCTCCATCAGACGCTTTTGAGCAATCCTCAATTCTTTCGCCGGAGTTTTGTTTGTTTTCTTAATAAAGCTATGCAACATGCGGATTTCTTTGTCAATTAGTGCGCAGTAAAACACTCTGGCAATGCCTTCAGCTCCTTTGAGCCGTAATTCAAATAACCCTTCTCCCATTGCTTTGCTGTGGGGTTCACCAAGGTTTGCGCCGTATTCTTTCATTCTGGCTGTCAGGGCAAGATAGCGTGCCGCCAGTGTTGTAGGCAGAGTAAGAATGCTTTGTTGCACGGCGCTGTTGTAGTAAGTGATTCGATAGGTCATCGCTAAGAAGTTAACATATTTGTTATTTCACACCAAGTATTCACTCTGCACGTCGAGGTTGCCGCTGATGATGAGGCGGCGTTTTTCGCCGGGCGGTAGGGTGACGCGGATGTTGTCGCGGTAGGCGGGTTCGTAGTCGCCGCTTTCTTTGAGGCGCAGGTAGAGGTTGTGCGCGTCGCCATGCAGTTTCCAGTCGAGGCGCCAGTAGGGCTCGCCTTCGCGCGCGGTGCCGTTGTCGTCGTAGATTGTGCCGCTGTTTGTGCTGGTGCCGGGGTCGGGGTAGAGGCGCAGGGTGCGCTCGGTGTCGTCGTCCGGGCTGTCGGCATGCAGCAGGCTGCCTTCGGCGATGAGGCTGCCGGCGCGGATGTAGAGCGGCAGGTGTTCGAGCGGGGCGGCAACATGCAGGGTCTGGCCGCCGCTGTGGTACTGCCCGCTGTAATAGTCGTACCAGCCGCTGTGGTTATCCGGCAGGTACACGTCGCGTTCGCGCACGCCTTCTGCGGTAACGGGGCAGACGAGGATGTCGCGGCCGATCATGTGGTCGTCGGTGTCGGCGTAGGTGCGCGGGTCGTGTTCGTGGTCGAGGAAGGTCGGGCGAAGGTAGGGTTCGCTGTTTTCGCGGGTCTGCCAGAGCAGGGTGTAGAGGTGCGGGATGAGGCGGTAGCGTTGTTCGATGGCGCGGCGCACGCCGTTGGTAACGCTTGGGTGCATCCACGGTTCGTTGGCGCTGCCGTCGTCGTTCCAGCTGTGGATGGTAAAGCGCGGTAGTAATAGCGCGCTTTGTATCCAGCGCAGGAAGAGTTCGGGTTCGGGTTTGTCGCCGGCGAAGCCGCCGATGTCGTGGCCGATGTGGTACATGCCGGAGAGGCTCATGCCGACGCCCATGCGGATGTTCCATTTGAGGGTATGCCAGCTGGTGCGGTTGTCGCCGCTCCAGGTCTGGACGTAGCGCTGCATTCCCGGGCAACCGCTACGCGAGATGAGGTAGGGACGCTCGTGGCTGGCAGCGGTTTGTGCTTCATGGGAGTTGCGCATCATCAGGAGCGGCATGAGCGGGCGGATGTGGTGGATGGGGATTTCCCGCCCGAAGCCGTGGCAGCGGGCGTTGTCGTCCCAGATTTCGTATTCGTTGTTGTCGTTCCAGGTGGCGTCGATGCCGTAGTCGATGAGTTGTTCGCGGATGTTTTTTTGCCACCACGCGCCGGTGGCGGGGTTGGTGAAGTCGAGGTGTGAGCCGGTGTCGTCCCAGAACATGGATTCTTCGGGGGCGTCGTTGTCGCTGGCGCGGATGAAAAGGCCGTGCTCGGCGGCTTCTTGGTAACGTGGGTGGTCGTGCAGCAGGCAGGGTTTGATGTTGGCGGCGAGGCGCACGCCCGCATCGTGGTAGGCGGCGAAGCAGGCTTTGGGGTCGGGGAATTTGTCGCGGTTCCAGTTGAAGACGTAGCGTTTGCCGTTGATGCTGGTGTAGCCGGAGGAGAGCTGGAAGCTGTCGCAGGGGATGGCATGGGCGCGGATGTCGCGGATGAAGTGTTGCAGGCGGTCTTGTGCATCCGGGGCGTCGGTGTAGCTCATGGTGGAGCCGGAGTAGCCGAGGCTCCATTTGGGCGGGAAGGCGTGGCGGCCGGTGAGTGCCACGAAGCGGCGGGTGTTGTCGAGGATGCTCGTGCTGTGGATGAGGTAGTAATCGAGGTCGCCGTCTTCGGCGCGGTAGCTGCGGTAGCGCGGGTGGTAGTTGTCCAGCTCGTTACCCATGTCGAAGGTGCTGGTGTTGAGGTTGTCGTAGTAGAGGCCGTAGTGTGCGCCTTCGCTGTTCACGACCTGGTAGTAGGGCCAGTGTTTGTAGAGCGGGTCGGTGGTCTCGGCGTTGTAGCCCATCGCGTCGAGGCTTTTCATTTGGTAGCGCTTGCCGTAGCGGTCCACGGTGCCGGCTTTTTCGCCGAGGCCGTAGTAGCGGTCGCCTGCGTTCAGTTTCATGTAGTGGGCGATGCCGGGGCGCGAGTGGCCAAGCTGGTAGGCACCGGTCGGGCGGTCGCTGGCGATGGTGCGCCAGTCGTCGCCGTGTTTTTCTTGCCATTCGAGCCACAGCGGGCGGTGGACGATTAGGCGCAGGGTGCTGCCGGTGAGGGTGAGGCGGTCGTCATCCTGGCGGATGGTGACGGACGGGCAGGTGAAGCCCGCGCGGCTCGCCCGCTCGCGCCCTTCCATCGGGCAGGGCGCGGTGTCGGGTGAGATGAGCCAGGTGCGGTCGAGGCGGCTTGCGCCGTCCTGCATGAGCCAGACGCGCCAGAGGTAGTCTTCGAGGACGATGATGTGCAGCAGGTGGCGTTCGTCGCAGAGGAGCGTCACGCCGTCCGGGTTTTCGCTGTGCAGTTGCCAGTGTTTGAGGGTTTTCACGGTTTAGCCTCCGTAGCCGAGCAGCAGTTGCGGCAGGATCAGGGAGATCTGCGGGATGAAGGTCGTGAGCAGCAGGGTGATGATGAGCGCGATGTACATCGGCAGCATGAAGGGGATGACTTGCGCGAGGCGCACTTTGCCCACGGAGCAACCGACGAAAAGGCAGCTGCCGACCGGCGGGGTGACGATGCCCATGCAGAGGTTGAAGGTCATCATTACGCCGAAGTGCACGGGGTCCATGCCGAGTGATTGTGCAATCGGCAGGAAGATCGGGGTGAAGATGAGGATGGCCGGGGTCATATCCATGAAGAAGCCGACGATGAGCAATATCAGGTTGATGGTCAGCAGGATGACGATTTTGTTCTCGGACATGGCGAGAATGGCTTCTTCGATGATGAAGGGGATATCGGCATTGGCCATTGCCCAGCTCATGCCGGAGGAGCAGCCGATAAGCAGCATGACGATGGCGTTGGTCACCATGGAATCAAGAAAGATTTTTGGCAGGTCTTTGAGCTTGACTTCACGATAGACGACGACGGCGAGGAAGAGGGAATAGACCACGGCGATAGCCGAGCCTTCTGTCGCGGTAAAGGCGCCTTTAACGATACCGCCGATGACGATGAGCGATAGCGGCAGGATGGCCTGGATGAAGGCACCGACGGCGGCGTTAAGCGGCACGCGTTCGTTCACCGGATACTTACGCCGCCAGGCGATGACACCCGCAACCACCATGATGCCAAGACCCATCAGGATGCCGGGCAGGTAGCCGGCGAGGAAGAGGGCGGCGACCGAGGTGCCACCAGAAATCGTCGAATAAACGATGAAGGTGTTGCTGGGCGGAATCAGCAGGCCGGTCGGGCAGGAAGCGATGTTGACCGCTGCTGCATAGCCGGGGTCATAGCCTGCCTTACGCTGCATCTCGTTCATCGTGCCGCCGACGGCTGCGGCGGCGGCGACCGCCGAGCCGGAAATCGAGCCGAAGAGCATGTTGGCGATAACGTTGCAGTGCGCCAGCGCACCGGGCAGGCGGCCTGCCAGCACCAGCGCCAGATTGATGAGGCGCATGGCAATCCCGCCCCGGTTCATGATGTTGCCCGCGAGGATGAAAAACGGCAGAGCGAGCAGGGCGAAACTGTCCAGCGCGGTAATCATCTTCTGAGCGGTGACGAACAGCGCCGTGTCAAACGGCATGGTGATCAGAATCGTCGCCACCGTGGCGATACCGATGGAAAACGACACCGGCACACTCAAAAACATCAGCAGGAAAAACAGCCCGAACAGGACCAGGATACTCAACATCTCCGGGCTCATGCGGCATCCCCTGTACGGTTAGAGAATTCACGAATGATTGCTACCACAGCAAAGAGCACCATCAAGGCACCGGCAACCGGCACGACCATATAGACGTAGCCCATCGGCCATTGCAGTGCGGATGTTTGCTGATGTTTGGCCAAAGTATCCATCGTCAACGCCAAGCCGCCTTTAACCATCACCAGCGCGGCAAACGCGATGATGCAGCACTCAATGACCACATTCAGCGCACGTTTCGCGCCGCCTTGCAGTTTCATGGCCAGCAAATCAATCGCCAGATGCTGCTTGTAGGCGGATGCCTGCGCGGCGCCGAGCAGCCCTATCCACATAAACATAAACTTGGCTAATTCCTCCGTTTTCGTGCTGGGCTTGATTTTGCGTAATAGGTCGGCCAGAAATTCCAAGGGCATCCAGTCTGCCCAGACATGCGTATAGCGCGACAACACCTGCCACACCACACAGACCACCAGCGCAAACGCCAGCACCGTCAACACATAACCGTTCACCAGACGGACTGCGGCGGCGAGCCGCGCCAACGGCGAACGGGGGGAAACAGCAACATCAGACATAAACACCTCGCGGAGAATAGAAAACGGGCGCAGATTAACCATTTTTCTATGATTGGTCAACCAATGTATTGACAAAAAAACACAGGAAGACATAACATAAACCACAGGCATTCACACACAACGGAGAAAATCCATGACCCTAACGAAAAAAGCCCTTGCCGCCGCCCTTGCCTTTGGCCTCGCTGCCGGTAGCCAGGCCGCCGTCACCCTCAAACTCTCCCACAACCAGAGCAAAGACATCCCCGTGCACAAAGCCATGGAAAACTTCGCTGACAAAGTGAAGGAATACACCCATGGCGAAGTCAAAATCCGCATCTACCCGAACGCCCAGCTCGGCACCCAGCGTGAATCCGTCGAACTCGTACAATCGGGCGGCCTCGCACTCGCCAAATCGAACGCCGCCGAACTCGAAGCCTTCGAGCCGCTCTACGGCGTCTTCAACCTGCCCTACATCTTCAAAAACGAACAGCACTACTACGACGTGCTCACCAGCGACATCGGTGACGAAGTATTGAACGCCTCCAAAGACAAAGGCTTCATCGGTATCACCTACTACGACGCAGGCAGCCGCTCTTTCTACGCCGGTAAACCGATTAAAACCCCGGACGATTTGAAAGGCATGAAAATCCGCGTCCAGCCCAGCCCGACGGCGGTAAAAATGGTAGAAACCCTCGGTGCCAGCCCCACCCCGATTGCCTTCGGTGAACTCTACACCGCCCTGCAACAAGGCGTGGTTGACGGCGCAGAAAACAACGAATCCGCACTGGTTGACAACCGCCACGGCGAAGTCAGCAAATACTACAGCTACGACCGCCACACCATGATTCCGGACGTCCTCGTCATGAGCACCAAAGACTGGGACAAACTCACCCC